>NZ_LAYF01000005.1:0-113998 GCF_001588645.1 Streptococcus oralis
GTCGCAGGTTCGAATCCTGTCTTCCCGATTGATTACGAGGATACTTAAAGGTATCTTTTTTTATTTACTAAGGAGATTCTGAGAGTCTTCTTTTTTGTTTACGGAACAAATTTGTGTAAACTAGCAGTGCTTAAGGAATGGTACTAGTCATATATTTTCTTTAATTATGGTAAAATAGTAAGAGAATAATGTGAGGAAAATGAATGTCAAGTAAGTTTGAAATTTTAATGAATCAACTAGGAATCTCTGATCAATTGAGACGGGATCCTGCTCTTGTTGATGCTAGAATTGAGCGTGTTGTGGTTCATAAAATTAGTAAGATTTGGGAATTTCATTTTGTATTTTCTAATATTTTACCGATTGAAATCTTTTTAGAGTTAAAGAAAGGGCTTGGTGAAGAATTTTCTAAGACAGGAAACCGAGCTGTTTTCGAAATCAAGGCTCTTTCTCAAGAATTCTCTAATGAACTCTTGCAGGCCTACTATAGAGAGGCTTTTTCTGAAGGTCCATGTGCAAGTCAGGGGTTTAAATCTCTTTACCAGAATTTAAACGTTCGTGCGGAGGGAAATCAACTCATTATTGAAGGTTCAGAGGCGATTGATAAGGAGCACTTTAAGAAGAATCATCTTCCTAATTTGGCAAAGCAACTCGAAAAGTTTGGTTTTCCAGCTTTTGTATGCCAAATAGAAAAGAATGATGCTCTTACACAAGAACAGGAAGAAGCCTTTCATGTGGAGAATGAACAAATCGTCCAGGCTGCCAACGAAGAAGCTTTACGAGCTATGGAGCAACTGGAACAAATGGCTCCTCCTCCAGTAGAAGAGAAGCCAGCCTTTGATTTTCAGGCTAAAAAGGCTGCGGCCAAGCCTAAACTAGATAAGGCTGAAGTTACCCAGATGATCGACGTGACGACTGAGGAAAATCGCCTGGTTTTTGAAGGAGTCGTTTTTGATGTGGAGCATAAGGTGACCAGAACTGGTCGCGTTTTAATCAACTTTAAAATGACAGACTACACTTCAAGTTTTTCAATGCAAAAATGGGTTAAGAATGAAGAAGAAGCTCAGAAGTTTGACATCATTAAGAAGAATTCTTGGCTCCGAGTTCGTGGGAATGTGGAGATGAATAACTTCACACGTGATTTGACCATGAACGTCCAGGATGTGCAGGAAGTTGTTCACTATGAGCGGAAGGATTTGATGCCAGAAGGTGAGCGTCGGATTGAGTTTCATGCTCATACTAATATGTCGACTATGGATGCTCTACCAGAAGTAGAGGAGATCGTTGCGACAGCTGCTAAGTGGGGACACAAGGCGGTTGCCATCACGGACCATGGGAATGTCCAGTCCTTCCCACATGGCTATAAGGCAGCTAAGAAAGCTGGAATTCAGCTGATCTATGGAATGGAAGTCAATATTGTGGAAGACCGTGTCCCTATCGTCTATAACGAAGTGGAGATGGACTTGTCAGAAGCGACCTATGTGGTTTTTGACGTGGAAACGACGGGACTTTCAGCCATCTATAATGACCTGATTCAGGTTGCGGCTTCTAAGATGTATAAGGGAAATGTTATTGCCGAATTTGATGAATTTATCAATCCCGGGCATCCCTTGTCAGCCTTTACTACTGAGTTAACAGGTATTACAGACGATCATGTCAAAAATGCCAAACCACTGGAACAAGTTTTGCAAGAATTCCAAGAATTTTGCAAGGATACAGTCTTAGTTGCTCACAATGCGACCTTTGACGTTGGCTTTATGAATGCCAACTATGAGCGTCATGGTCTGCCTAAGATTAGCCAGCCAGTTATCGATACGCTGGAGTTTGCTAGAAACCTCTATCCTGAGTATAAACGCCATGGTTTGGGGCCTTTGACCAAGCGTTTTGGTGTGGCACTTGAACACCACCACATGGCCAACTACGATGCGGAAGCTACTGGTCGTCTGCTCTTCATCTTTATCAAAGAGGTGGCAGAGAAACATGGTGTGACTGATTTAGCTAGACTCAACATTGATTTGATTAGTCCAGATTCTTATAAAAAAGCTCGGATCAAGCATGCGACTATTTATGTCAAGAATCAGGTAGGTCTAAAAAATATCTTTAAACTGGTTTCTTTGTCCAATACCAAGTACTTTGAAGGAGTACCACGGATACCGAGAACGGTTCTAGATGCCCATCGGGAAGGCTTGATTTTGGGGTCGGCTTGCTCGGAGGGTGAAGTTTTTGACGCAGTTGTTTCCCAAGGTGTGGATGCGGCGGTTGAGGTGGCCAAGTATTATGACTTTATCGAGGTCATGCCACCGGCTATCTATGCTCCCTTGATTGCTAAAGAGCAGGTCAAGGATATGGAGGAACTCCAGACTATTATCAAGAGTTTGATAGAGGTGGGAGACCGCCTTGGGAAGCCTGTTTTGGCTACGGGAAATGTCCATTATATCGAACCGGAAGAAGAGATTTACCGTGAAATTATCGTCCGTAGTTTGGGACAGGGGGCTATGATTAACCGGACCATTGGTCACGGTGAACATGCCCAGCCAGCTCCTCTTCCCAAGGCTCATTTTAGAACGACTAATGAGATGTTGGATGAATTTGCTTTCTTAGGAGAGGAGCTAGCACACAAGCTAGTTATTGAAAATCCCAATGCCTTGGCAGAAATTTTTGAGCCTGTTGAGGTTGTTAAGGGTGACTTGTACACACCTTTCATTGACAAGGCGGAAGAAACGGTCGCTGAGCTGACCTATAAGAAAGCTTTTGAGATTTATGGAAATCCGCTTCCAGATATCGTTGATTTGCGGATTGAAAAAGAATTGACTTCTATTCTAGGGAATGGATTTGCCGTGATTTATCTAGCATCGCAGATGCTGGTGCAACGTTCCAATGAACGGGGATACTTGGTTGGTTCTCGTGGGTCTGTTGGGTCCAGTTTTGTTGCGACTATGATTGGGATTACGGAGGTTAATCCTCTCTCTCCTCATTATGTTTGTGGTCAATGTCAGTATAGTGAGTTTATCACGGATGGTTCTTACGGTTCAGGGTTTGATATGCCCAATAAGGATTGTCCAAACTGTGGTCATAAACTTAACAAAAATGGACAGGATATTCCTTTCGAGACCTTCCTTGGTTTTGATGGAGACAAGGTTCCTGATATTGACTTGAACTTCTCGGGAGAAGATCAGCCTAGCGCCCACTTGGATGTACGTGATATCTTTGGTGAGGAATATGCCTTCCGTGCAGGAACGGTTGGTACGGTGGCTGCTAAGACTGCTTATGGATTTGTCAAGGGCTATGAGCGGGACTATGGGAAGTTTTATCGTGATGCAGAGGTGGAACGTCTTGCCCAAGGTGCTGCCGGTGTCAAGCGGACTACAGGACAACACCCAGGAGGAATCGTTGTTATTCCGAACTACATGGATGTCTACGACTTTACGCCTGTTCAGTATCCAGCGGATGACGTGACGGCTGAATGGCAGACGACTCACTTTAACTTCCATGATATCGATGAGAATGTCCTCAAACTCGATGTATTGGGGCATGATGACCCGACCATGATTCGAAAATTGCAGGACTTGTCTGGGATTGATCCTAATGAAATTCCTATGGATGATGAAGGCGTGATGGCCCTCTTTTCTGGGACGGATGTACTTGGGGTGACGCCGGAGCAAATCGGAACGCCGACGGGCATGCTGGGAATCCCAGAGTTTGGAACAAACTTTGTACGTGGGATGGTAGATGAGACGCATCCGACGACTTTTGCGGAGTTGCTTCAGCTGTCTGGTCTGTCCCACGGTACTGATGTGTGGTTGGGAAATGCCCAGGATTTGATCAAGCAAGGAATTGCGGATCTGTCGACCGTTATCGGTTGTCGGGACGATATCATGGTTTATCTCATGCATGCGGGTCTCGAGCCTAAAATGGCCTTTACCATCATGGAACGGGTACGTAAGGGCTTGTGGTTGAAGATTTCCGAAGAAGAACGAAATGGCTATATCGAAGCCATGAAGGCCAATAAGGTGCCAGAATGGTATATCGAATCCTGTGGAAAAATCAAGTATATGTTCCCCAAAGCCCACGCGGCAGCCTACGTTATGATGGCCTTACGTGTAGCCTACTTCAAGGTTCACCATCCGATTTATTACTACTGTGCTTACTTCTCTATCCGCGCCAAGGCCTTTGATATCAAGACCATGGGTGCCGGCTTGGATGCCATTAAGCGTAGAATGGAAGAAATCGCTGAAAAACGGAAGAATAATGAAGCCTCTAATGTGGAAATCGATCTTTATACAACTCTTGAGATTGTCAATGAGATGTGGGAACGTGGCTTTAAGTTTGGCAAGTTAGATCTCTATCGTAGTGATGCGACTGAGTTCATCATTGATGGAGATACCCTCATCCCACCATTTGTAGCAATGGATGGTCTGGGAGAGAACGTTGCTAAGCAGTTGGTGCGTGCGCGTGAAGAGGGTGAGTTCCTCTCTAAGACAGAACTGCGCAAGCGTGGTGGACTTTCATCAACCTTGGTTGAAAAGATGGATGAAATGGGGATTCTCGGCAATATGCCAGAGGATAACCAGTTGAGTTTGTTTGATGAGTTTTTCTAAAATATAGAAAGAGGTTTTTATGAAACTTACCATTTCCGCTCAGGATAAGCCAGCGCAAAAGGTGTTTGATTACCAGCTGGATCTTGACCCTGATACGATTTTGAAAATGACCGCTTTGATTTGTGGTACTGTGGCAGCAGTTAGCCTGCTGTCCTTGTTTAAAGAGAAATAACAAAAGAAAAGGAAGAATAGAATGGTTTTACCAAATTTTAAAGAAAATCTAGAAAAATATGCGAAATTATTGGTTGCAAATGGAATCAATGTGCAACCTGGTCACACCTTGGCTCTCTCTATCGATGTTGAGCAACGCGAGTTGGCGCATTTGATCGTGAAAGAAGCTTATGCTTTGGGTGCGCATGAGGTCATCGTTCAGTGGACAGATGATGTGATCAACCGTGAGAAATTCCTTCACGCACCGATGGAGCGTTTGGACAATGTGCCAGAATACAAGATTGCTGAGATGAACTATCTCTTGGAGAATAAGGCTAGCCGTCTCGGTGTCCGTTCTTCTGATCCAGGTGCCTTGAACGGAGTGGATGCGGATAAGCTTTCAGCTTCTGCAAAAGCTATGGGACTCGCGATGAAGCCGATGCGCATCGCAACTCAATCCAACAAGGTTAGCTGGACTGTAGCAGCTGCTGCTGGACTGGAGTGGGCTAAGAAAGTCTTTCCAAATGCTGCGAGCGATGAAGAAGCAGTGGACCTCCTTTGGGACCAAATCTTCAAAACTTGCCGTGTCTATGAAGAAGATCCAGTTAAGGCTTGGGAAGAACATGCAGCCATTCTTAAGAGTAAGGCAGAAATGCTCAATAAAGAACAATTCTCAGCCCTTCACTACACAGCGCCAGGAACCGATCTGACACTTGGCTTGCCTAAGAATCACGTTTGGGAATCAGCTGGCGCTATCAATGCACAGGGAGAAGGATTCTTGCCAAATATGCCGACAGAAGAAGTCTTTACGGCTCCTGACTTCCGTCGTGCAGATGGCTATGTAACCTCTACAAAACCACTTAGCTATAACGGAAATATCATCGAAGGGATTAAAGTAACCTTCAAGGATGGTCAAATCGTAGACATTACTGCTGAAAAGGGTGATCAGGTCATGAAGGACCTTGTCTTTGAAAATGCGGGTGCGCGTGCCTTGGGTGAATGTGCCTTGGTACCAGATCCAAGTCCAATTTCTCAGTCAGGCATTACCTTCTTTAACACCCTTTTCGATGAGAATGCTTCAAACCACTTGGCTATCGGTGCAGCCTATGCGACCAGCGTTGCTGGTGGAGCGGAGATGAGCGAGGAAGAGCTTGAAGCTGCGGGACTGAACCGTTCAGATGTTCACGTGGACTTTATGATTGGTTCGAATCAAATGGATATCGATGGTATCCGTGAGGATGGAACACGCGTACCACTCTTCCGTAATGGAGACTGGGCTATTTAAGGAGAAACTATGCTTGGAAGTATGTTTGTTGGTCTCCTAGTGGGACTCTTGGCAGGTGCTTTGACCAATCGCGGAGAGAGCATGGGATGCTTTGGAAAAATGTTTCTCGGCTGGATTGGTGCCTTTTTGGGCCACTTGCTCTTTGGAACTTGGGGTCCAATTATAGCTGGAACGGCCATTATCCCAGCTATTTTAGGAGCTATGATTGTCTTAGCTATTTTCTGGAGACGAGGAAGTTAATTTCTTAAATCTGATACTCAATGAAAATCAAAGAGTAAACTAGCCGCAGGCTGCTCAAAGCACTGCTTTGAGGTTGTGTATAGAACTGACGAAGTCAGCTCAAAACACTGTTTTGAGGTTGCAGACGGACGTTGACGCGGTTTGAAGAGATTTTTGAAGAGTATGAAAAGGAAAGGAGGTTGGTCATTGAGCCAGCCTCCTTTTGAGTATGATATAATAGTTCTATGAGATTAGATAAATTTTTAGTTGCCTGCGCTGTAGGGAGTCGGACAGAAGTCAAAAACTTGCTCAAGGCTGGGCGCGTGACGGTAAATGGTAAAAAAGAAAAGTCAGCTAAACTGCAGATTAATGAAGAAAGAGATGAGATTCGCTTTGATGGCCAAGTGCTGGAGTATGAAGAGTTTGTCTACTACATGATGAACAAGCCCCAAGGAGTCATTTCAGCGACTGAAGATTCTAAACACAGAACAGTATTGGACTTGTTGGATGATATTGCTCGGACCAAGGAAGTTTTTCCAGTAGGGCGCTTGGATATTGACACGCATGGCCTCCTGCTTTTGACCAATGACGGCCAGCTTGCCCATGCTCTTCTTTCACCAAAACGTCATGTGGATAAGACCTATCTGGCACACGTCGAGGGAATTATGACCCAAGAAGATGTGGAGACATTTGTCAAGGGCATTCCGCTCAAGGATTTTACCTGCCAGCCAGCTAAGCTGGAGATTGTGTCGGTAGATTCAGTAAAGAATCAAAGTCTGGTTCGTGTGACCATTGCTGAAGGGAAGTTCCATCAAGTCAAGCGCATGGTGGCCTACTGTGGCAAGGAAGTGGTGGACTTACAACGTTTGACGATGGGAACTCTAGCCTTGGATGAGAACTTAGAACGAGGAGAATGGCGCCGCCTGACCAAGGAGGAATTAGAGGAGCTCCTTGCTAGTATTGCTTAGTTTCGATTATGTTAGAAAAGGTGAGGAGAATGTCCTTGCCTTTTTAAGTTTTTCGGTTGCTTCCTTTGTGAAAAGAGTTATAATAGACTGTAGAATAAAAGGAGGAATCTATGAACGCGATTCAAGAATCATTTACGGATCAATTATTTGCTAACTATGAAGCAAATGTCAAATACCAAGCGATTGAAAATGCTGCTAGCCACAACGGAATTTTTGCAGCTCTAGAACGTCGCCAAAGTCATGTAGATAATGCACCTGTTTTCTCATTAGATTTGACCAAGGACAAGGTTACTAACCAGAAAGCGTCTGGTCGTTGTTGGATGTTTGCAGCTCTCAACACCTTCCGTCACAAACTCATCTCTCAATACAAATTGGAAAACTTTGAATTGTCACAAGCCCACACTTTCTTCTGGGACAAGTATGAAAAATCCAACTGGTTCTTGGAGCAAGTCATTGCGACTGCAGACCAAGAATTGACGAGCCGCAAGGTTAGCTTCCTACTCCAAACACCTCAACAAGACGGTGGACAGTGGGATATGGTCGTTGCCCTCTTTGAGAAATATGGTGTCGTGCCTAAGTCTGTTTATCCTGAGTCTGTTTCATCTAGCAGCAGCCGTGAGCTCAATGCTATTCTCAACAAATTGCTTCGCCAAGATGCTCAAATCTTGCGTGACTTGCTCGCTTCTGGTGCGGACCAAGCGACTGTTCAAGCTAAGAAAGAAGACCTCTTGCAAGAAATCTTTAACTTCCTTGCTATGTCACTAGGACTTCCACCGCGTAAATTTGACTTTGCTTATCGCGATAAGGATAACAATTACCAAAGCGAAAAGGGTATCACACCACAAGAATTTTACAAGAAATATGTTGACCTTCCTCTAGAAGATTATGTTTCTGTTATCAACGCCCCAACTGCTGACAAGCCTTACGGTAAATCTTACACAGTTGAGATGTTGGGAAATGTCGTCGGTAGCCGTGCAGTTCGCTACATCAACGTTCCAATGGAACGCTTGAAAGAATTGGCGATTGCCCAAATGCAAACAGGTGAAACTGTTTGGTTTGGTTCAGATGTCGGCCAGCTCAGCAACCGCAAAGCAGGAATCCTTGCGACAGATGTTTATGACTTTGAATCAAGCATGGACATTCAACTCACTCAAGACAAGGCTGGACGTTTGGATTATAGCGAAAGCTTGATGACCCACGCTATGGTCTTGACGGGTGTTGATTTGGATGAAAATGGCAAGTCAACCAAATGGAAGGTTGAAAACTCATGGGGAGACAAGGTCGGTACAGATGGGTACTTTGTTGCCTCAGACGCTTGGATGGATGAATACACTTACCAAATCGTTGTTCGTAAGGAATTGCTGACAGCAGAAGAACAAGTTGCCTATGAAGCAGAACCAATCGTACTTGCACCATGGGATCCAATGGGAGCCTTGGCAGAATAAAGCATAAAGAAAAAAGGTTAGGGGAATCCTAGCCTCTTTTGTTTTTAAGTGCTTCTTAAAGTAGTGATAGATAATGCTTGCCAAGGGAGTTCTTCTTATTTTAAGTCTTTAAGTGACAGAGAAAAAGATATGTGTTACTATAGTAGTACAAAAGGATATTGGAGTAGAAATGAAGTATTTAAGTAGCCAAGACATCAAGGATCGTCAACGAAATATCAGCGACATTAAACCTTATAAAACAAGCAAGGAAATCGTCGTTTCAAATATCTTTACATTTTTTAATGCCATGAACTTGGCTCTGGCAGTTCTGGTAGCCACAACCTTGCGATTCGAAAATATGCTCTTTTTAGGTGTGATTGCTATCAATACAGCCATTGGGATTTTCCAAGAAGTGCGTTCAAAAAATGCCTTGGAAAAGCTAAGTTTGCTTGGTAAAAGTAAGTACAGGGTCAACCGAGATGGTCAAACGATCGAGATTGATCCAGAGGACATCGTTCTAGGGGAGTATCTGCATCTCAATCTGGGAGACCAGGTGCCTGTCGATGCAGAAGTGCTTGAAGGAAATATTGAAGTGGATGAGTCCTTGCTGACTGGTGAGAGTGATTCGGTCTTTAAAACGATTGGTGACCAGCTGATGAGCGGAAGCAATGTCATTAGCGGATCCTGCCTTGTTACGGCGACGGCTGTGGGGCAGGATAGCTATATTAACAAACTCGCAAAATCCAGCAAGGAATTCAAAAAATACCCTTCTCAACTGCGCGATTACATGGATAAGATTTTAAAAATTGTTTCCATCTTGCTGGTGCCAGTTGCGATTCTGCTCTATGTCAGAGGTTTTAGTTTAGGACGGTCTTATGTTGAGATTGTTTTAGGAAGTTCAGGTGCCTTGGTCGGCATGATTCCAGAGGGCTTGATTCTCTTGGTTAGCGTCTCTCTAGCGGTAGCTGCCATGAAGCTGGCTAAAAAGAAGGTTCTAGTGCAGGAGCTATACTGTGTAGAGACCTTGGCGCGAGTAGATGTTCTTTGTTTTGATAAGACAGGTACCATCACAACGGGGAATATGAAGGTCCAAGAAATAGATGCGAAGCTGGCAGAGAAACTGTCTTCTTATCTGGCTTATTTCGAGGATGAAAATGCAACTTCCAGAGCTCTGAAGACTTACTTAACCTGTGAGAAAAAGTGGGAAGTTCAAGAAGTCGGTGCCTTTTCAAGCAAAAACAAGTATTCCTTTGTCCAAGTAAAAGATGGAGGGACCTATTTCTTCGGAGCCTATGAGTTTTTAGGCTTTACCCAGCCGATGGATGCCTACTATGAAGATCTCAAACAGCAAGGTTTTCGAATCTTATCGCTTGCTCATAGCAAGGACCAGATTACGAGTCCAGCTAATGTGGAACTACTAGGCCACGTCGTTTTGTCAGATGAGATTAAGGACAATACCAAGGAAACCTTTGACTATTTCGAATCTCAAGGTGTCGAAGTAAAGATTATCAGTGGGGATAATCATGTGGCTGTATATGGGGTGGCTTGTAAGGCAGGTTTTAAAGAAGAAGCCCGTGCGATTGATATGACCAAGGTGAGTGAACAAGATTTTGAAAGAGTGGTCTTGGAACATGATATCTTTGGTCGGGTGACACCGGAACAGAAGCAAAAGATGGTATCTATTTTGCAAAATGCTGGTAAAACAGTTTCCATGAGCGGTGACGGGGTCAATGATGTTCTGGCTCTCAAGAAAGCAGATATCAGTTTTGCTATGAATGGTGCTACGAGTGCAGCCAAAAGTGTATCCAATATTGTTTTTCTGACCGATGACTTTGCAGTATTTTATGATATCTTGATGGAAGGTCGCCGGGTCATCAATAACATCCAAAAGGTAGCCTCTCTCTTTCTAACAAAGACCTTCTTCTCCATCGTGTTTGCCATTTTGAGTGTGGTATTTGGTTTGGAATTCGCCTTTATCCCCATTCAGTTTACAATCATATCAGCTATTACGATTGGGATTCCATCTTTCTTCCTAACTTTTGAGTCCAATAAAGAAAAGGTCAGCACACATTTTATGCGAGATATTTTGACCAATGCTGCTATTGGTGGTGGGATTCTAGTCACTAGTGTACTCCTGACTAACTTCTTTATCACTGTCCCAGGTCAGGTCAAATTTATTTGCTTCCTACTTGCTTTGTTCAATGGTCTGTGTCTGGTTGCCAAGGTCAGTCTGCCATTTAATCGATACAAACTAGTCTTGCTCATACTTTTGAGCCTTGCAGCCCTTGTAGGAGTGCTTGCCAACACCTTTATCCTGCAAGGAGCGTATGTACCTCTAGCAACCAGCCAAGTCGTCTATGTAGCCATCCTAGCAGTGGTGATTGGAGGCTTGCATTATCTGACTAGAAGAAAAAATTGATACACAAAAAGAATCAGGATTTAATCCTGATTCTTTTTTATTTATATTCTCGATGGTTTACATGATACCGAAGAAACGAGCTGCAATACCTACTGCAAAGAGAGCAAGGATGATTGCGATTGGTGATACTTTTTTCTTAAGCAACCACATGCAAAGGAAAGTAAGGAGAAGTCCCATCAATCCTGGAATCAATGAGTTCAACTGACCTTGAAGAGTTTGTGGTTGAACGCTATCCAAGCTCAATCCGCTGAGTGCTTGACCAAGGATTCCCTTCAATTCTCCACCTGTTACAGCACCTTCTGGGAAGTTGATGTAAGCACCTTCAGCCAATTGTTTACCTGGAAGGTTCACAGTAAAGTTGATAGATACCCAACGTTGTACAAGAACGGCAAGGATGAACATACCAAGGATAGATGCTCCTTTGGTGATGTCTTTCAAGATACCACCAGACATGTCTTTAGTGATTTCAGATCCAGCTTTGTAACCGAACTCTTGTGTATACCATAGGAAGGCCATACGGATAGCATTCCATCCAAAGAAGAAGAGAAGGGGACCAACAATGTTACCAGATGCAGCAAGTGATGCACCAAGGGCTCCAAGGATAGGACGAACTGTAAACCAGAATACTGGGTCACCGATACCAGCAAGAGGTCCCATCATACCGATCTTAACCCCTTGGATAGCCGCGTCGTCGATTTCAACACCGTTAGCGCGCTCTTCTTCAAGTGCAAGAGTAACCCCCATGATTGGAGCAGCTACGTATGGGTGAGTGTTGAAGAACTCAAGGTGACGCTCAAGAGCAGCCGCTTGGTCTTCTTTTTTAGTGTACAATTTTTTGATAGCTGGGATTAAAGAGTAAGCCCAACCCAAGTTTTGCATACGTTCATAGTTCCAAGAACCTTGAAGGAATTGTGAACGCCACCAAACTTTTTGACGATCTGATTTTGATAATTGAATTTTTTCAGCCATGATTGATCCCCTTTCTAGTAGTCTTCTAGGATATCACCGATTGGGTCGTTAGAAGTCGCAGCTCCGCCGCCACCGTTTCCACCTTGTTTTGTAAGGTTAAGGTAGATGAAGGCAAGGGCAACACCGATGACACCAAGGGCAATCAAAGTCAATTGAGAGATTGCTGCAAGAGCAAAACCGATAGCGAAGAATGGCCATACTTCACGAGTTGCCATCATGTTGATAACCATAGCGTAACCAACGGCAACGACCATAGCACCACCGACAGCCATACCACCGTTCAACCAGTCTGGCATCAATTTAAGAGCATCTTGAACGGCAGAAGCTGGGATAGCGATAAGGAAGGCAGCAGGGATTGCAATACGAAGACCTTGAAGAAGAAGTGCAACAAAGTGAGCACGTTCAACAGCCGCAATATTTCCTTCTTTAGCAGCAGCGTCAGCAGTGTGAACCAAGGCAACTGAGATTGTACGAACAATCATAGTCAAGAAAAGTCCAGCTACGGCAAGAGGGATAGCTGTTGCTGTTGCAACGGCGATACCTTCAGTAGTAAAGTTACCACCTTTGATCAAGATGATTGCTGCCGCAACAGACGCAAGAGCAGCGTCAGGAGCTACGGCAGCTCCGATGTTTGCCCAACCAAGGGCGATCATTTGAAGAGATCCACCAAGCATAACACCTGCTTCGAGGTTACCAGTTGCAAGTCCGATAAGGGTACATGCAACGATTGGTTGATGGAATTGGAATTGGTCGAGGATACCTTCAAGACCTGCAAGGAAGGCAACAACTACAACCAAGATAGCAGAAATGATTGAAATATCTGACATGGTTTTATTCCTTTTCTATTTAGTTTTAATAAAGTATTTAATCCTGTTTTCAAAAATGATCGAAACAGATTAAAATTATTGAACGTTTGCTTTCTTAATCAAGTCAAACAAATCTTTTTTCGTGTCGTTTGGTACTTTACGTACATCAAATTCAACACCGAGGTCACGCATTTTTTCAAAGGTTGCAACGTCTTCTTTGTCCATAGACAAAACGTTGTTGATCATTGTTTTACCTGTTGAGTGAGCCATAGAACCAACGTTAAGGGTCTTGATTGGCACGCCACCTTCGATAGCACGAAGTGCATCTTGTGGAGTTTCAAACAAGATAAGGGCATGAGTTTCGCCGAAACGTGGGTCTTTTGCAACGTCGATCAATTTTTGAATTGGGACAACGTTGGCTTTTACTCCGTTAGGAGCTGCTTGTTTGATCAATTCTTTACGCAAGTCGTCGTTTGCAACGTTGTCTGAAGCAACGATGATACGGTCTGCTTTTGAATCAGGAGTCCAAGCAGTGGCAACCTGACCGTGAAGGAGACGAGTGTCTAGACGAGCAAGGTTGATTTTCAGTTTACCGTCACCGATAACTGTTCCTTCTGGAATAGCAGCTTGTGCAACTGGAGCAGCTGCAGCAGTTGCAACTTCCTCAACTGGGTTAAGCTCTTCTGGAAGAGCCTTGATGCCATCTTTGGCTTCTTTAATGATATTCGCAGCGACTTTGTCCACACCTGCATTCGCGTCCATAAGGCGCTCTGTGTAGGCTTGGATCAACATCGGCAAGTTCAGTCCTGTGATGATGGCAAACTTACGTTCTGGATTTTCTCCCATTACGCGGCTAGCTTGGTTGAATGGAGATCCACTCCAAAGGTCAGCCAATACTAGAACCTCATCTTCTGCGTCAAATGCAGCCACAGCATTGTTGAATTTAGCGTAAAGATCATCTGGGCCTTCATTTGGCATAAAGGTTACAACTTGAACCTTTTCTTGTTCACCAAAGATCATAGATCCTGATTGATGAATACCCGCAGCAAATTCGCCGTGACTCGCAATAATGATTCCGATACTCATTATTGTCATTCCTCCTTATAAAATGTTTGACTGTTTGTTTAAGAAAACTTTAAGCCTAATTAAGTATAAACCGTTTTCATTTAAAAAGCAACTATTTTTTCCCAAAAGCAAAAAAGTTTTCATAGCATGACTTCTTAAAAATATTAATATATCAATACCTTTTGAAAGATGCGTGAAAATTGTAATAGAAAATTTAATATAAAAATACAGAAAATGAACTACTTTTGTGAAAATGGAATGAAAACAAAAAGGAAAGATTGCAGGGTCGCAATCTTCCCTTTTATAGGAATAAATTTTGTAAAGCGTGGGCAACTCCATCTTCTTCGTTGGTCAGAGGAAGTTGTTCGTCTGCATATGGAAGAAGAGCAGGATTGGCGTTTTTCATAGCATATCCCTTGCCTGCAAATGCCAACATTTCAGTGTCATTATGCTCATCACCAAAGGCGATTAAGTCTTTTTTATCACGATTCATCACATTGAGCAAGTACTCTAGAGCAAAGGCCTTGTTTACCCCTTTGGGAGTACACTCGAGGATGTTGAGGGGGCCTCCCCAGGTATTGATGGATAGTTGGTGTTGATAAAAACGATTCATCTCGTCTGCTAGAGCGTATTTATCCTCAGCTCTTGTTTGCAAGAGGATGCAGTTGGGGTCTTTGGTTACTCGTTCGGGCTTGAATTGATTTTCCGGTCGGAAGTTCTCTACGCCAAATAGTTTAGGGTCTGCAATTTCCTCATTCGGAGTCGTGATATAGAATTTTTTTCGATATTCTCCTGCAATAAAATCAGCCTGAATGTCTTCCGTGCGCTTGACCATGTCTAGGAGGTATTTTTTGTCCAAGGTTAAGCACTTTTCATGCGCCCAAGCCTGTCCTGGTAGATGGGTAAGGGAGCCGTTAAAGTTAATCATGGGAGTATGCAATTCTAGCTCACGGTAGAAATCTTTTGCCATACGATACGGACGTCCCGTCGTGATGATAACATGGTGTCCTTTTTCTGAAATTTTTTTGATCGTCTCTTTGGTGAAATCGGAGAGCTTGCTTTCACTATTCAGCAGGGTTCCGTCCAAATCGACTGCGATAATTTTTTTAGTCATATAAACCTTTCTAGTCGTTTCCAGATAAGATGTCTACTATTATATCAAAAAGAAAGAAGAAAAACAGACTCAAAACAAAAAATGAAAATTCCATTTTGTTAAATAATTCAAACAAACATATTGAAAAGGTGAATGATAAATGATATAATACTCATATTGTTCGTAAAAAAACAAAAGGAGATTAAAGATGGACAAACTATTTAAACTAAAAGAGCACGGGACAGATGTCCGTACAGAGGTGCTTGCTGGTTTAACAACATTCTTTGCAATGAGTTATATTCTCTTTGTAAACCCTCAAATGCTTTCCCAAACGGGTATGCCTGTTCAAGGTGTGTTCTTGGCAACGATTATCGGTTCTGTAGTCGGTACTTTGATGATGGCTTTCTATGCTAATTTGCCGTACGCACAAGCACCAGGTATGGGACTAAATGCCTTCTTCACATTTACAGTTGTATTTGGAATGGGCTATACTTGGAAAGAAGCTCTTGGTATGGTCTTCATCTGTGGAATTATTTCACTGATTATTACCTTGACAAATGTTCGTAAAATGATTATCGAATCTATTCCTACAACACTTCGTTCAGCTATTTCGGCTGGTATTGGTGTTTTCCTTGCCTATGTTGGGATTAAGAATGCCGGTCTCTTGAAATTCTCAATCGATCCAGGTACTTATACGGTAGCAGGCGAAGGAGCAGACAAGGCTCAAGCTGCACTTACAGCAAATTCAGCAGCCGTTCCAGGCTTGGTAGACTTCAATACTCCAGCAGTATTGGTGGCTCTTGCAGGTCTGGCTATTACCATCTTCTTTGTTGTTAAAGGCATCAAAGGTGGAATCATTCTTTCTATTTTAACAACGACTGTCCTTGCTATTGCTGTGGGTGTTGTGAATTTGTCAGGGATTGACTTTGCTAGCAACAATCTTTCATCAGCGATTAATGATCTAGGAACTTTGTTTGGTGCTGCTCTTGGTTCAGAAGGTTTAGGATCTTTGATTTCAAACACTTCGCGTTTACCAGAAACCTTGATGGCTATTCTTGCCTTCTCACTAACGGATATTTTTGACACAATTGGTACTCTTATCGGTACTGGTGAAAAAGTTGGTATCGTTGCGACAAGTGGAGAAAACCATGAGTCCGCTAAATTGGACAAGGCTCTATACTCTGATTTGGTAGCAACTTCGGTAGGTGCCATTGCAGGTACTTCAAACGTAACAACTTATATTGAGTCAGCAGCAGGTATTGGTGCTGGTGGACGTACAGGTTTGACAGCTCTAGTAGTTGCTATCTGTTTCGCCCTATCTAGCTTCTTTAGCCCACTTCTTGCTATTGTTCCTTCAGCAGCAACAGCACCAATTTTGATCATCGTCGGAATCATGATGCTTTCTAACTTGAAAAATATCCCTTGGGATGATATGGCTGAAGCTGTTCCTGCCTTCTTTACATCTATCTTCATGGGATTCAGCTACTCAATCACTCAAGGGATTGCAGTTGGTTTCTTGACATACACCTTGACAAAAGTTGTCAAAGGTCAAGCCAAGGATGTGCACGTGATGATTTGGATTTTGGATGCTTTGTTTATCCTTAACTATATCAGTATGGCACTATAAATGGTATAATAGAAAAAGGGGAATCTCCCCTTTTTATTATAAGGAGGTACAAGATGAAAGAAAAGACAATCTGGCAAGAGGTTTTGAATAGAGGGAAATGGGTGCTCATCCTTTTGGTAGCTTTTGTTCTATCTCAAGTTCCTATAGGACTTGCTTTGTTTTTAGCAAACAAACAGTTTCCGATTTTACAGTCAGGGCTCTTAGTAGGTGCCCTATCCATAGTCGTTTTGATTGTATTCATTATTGGTGCACGAAAAACACAACTTGCTACTTTTAATCTGTCCTTTTTTAAGGCCAAAGACTTGGCTCGCTTGGTGTTGAGTTACCTAGTGATTTTTGCTAACAATTTGTTTGGTGCAGCTTTGCTTCGCATGACGAATGAGACGACAACGAGCAATCAATCAACTATTAACAGTCTGGTTGAAAATAGTTCCTTGATTGCCACTTTTTTCATGCTAGTCTTGATTGCGCCGATTTGTGAGGAAATTTTGTGTCGTGGGATTATTCCTAAAAAAATCTTCCGAGGTAAGGAAAAACTTGGCTTTGTTGTTGGGGCAATTGTCTTTGCCTTACTCCATACTCCAACCAATCTGCCTTCTGTGATTATTTATGGAGGGATGTCAACAGTTCTAACTTGGACAGCCTATAAGACAGAACGTTTAGAGATGTCCATCCTGCTTCATATGATTCTCAATGGTGTAGCCTTTTGTTTGATAGCTATATTGGTGTTGATTAGTAGAAATCTGGGCCTATAATTCTAGACCATTGGCCTACTTGGAAAAGATGAATGCTTGCGTATCCATCTTTTTCTTTTTATGGTAAAATAGAGAAATAATGTGGTGAAAAACCTTGAGGAGTGACCCTATGTCCAATAAAGCTAGTCAGGCAAAAACAGTCATTTGCGGAATTATCAATGTAACCCCAGATTCCTTTTCGGATGGTGGTCAGTTTTTTGCTGTTGACCAGGCGCTTCAGCAAGCCCGTAAATTGATAGCTGAAGGAGCGAGCATGCTAGATATCGGAGGAGAATCGACTCGTCCAGGAAGTAGCTATGTTGAGATAGAAGAGGAAATCCAGCGTGTTGTTCCAGTTATCAAAGCTATTCGCAAGGAAAGTGATGTCCTCATTTCTATCGATACATGGAAAAGTCAGGTAGCAGAGGCTGCTTTGGAAGCTGGTGCCAATTTGGTCAATGATATCACTGGGCTCATGGGTGACGAAAAAATGGCTCAGGTGGTTGCTAAAGCGGGAGCTCAAGTGGTCATCATGTTTAATCCAGTTATGGCTCGACCTCAACACCCTAGTTCGCTCATATTTCCTCGTTTTGGTTTTGGGGAACCTTTTACAAATGAAGACTTAGCAGACTTTGAAGAACTACCAGTAGAAGATTTGATGACAGCTTTCTTTGAACGAGCTTTGGCGAGAGCGGATCAAGCTGGGATTGCACAAGAAAATATCCTGTTGGATCCGGGAATCGGCTTTGGTCTGACCAAGAAAGAAAATTTGCTTCTTTTACGGGACCTGGATAAACTACATCAGAAGGGCTATCCGATCTTTCTTGGAGTTTCGCGCAAGCGGTTTGTCATTAATATCCTGGAGGGCAATGGTTTTGAAGTTAATCCTGAGACCGAACTTGGTTTCCGCAATCGGGACACAGCTTCGGCTCATGTAACCAGTATCGCTGCGAGACAGGGTGTGGAAGTGGTGCGCGTGCATGATGTTGCCAGTCACAGGATGGCAGTTGAAATTGCCTCTGCTATCCGTTTGGCAGATGATGCAGAAAATCTAGATTTAAAACAATATAAGTAATATGAACGAAATTCAAAACAATCAGTGGATTGCCCACTACCGGACGGACCAACCACATTTTGGTTTGGAACGAATGGTGGAACTCCTAGCTCTGCGAGGCAATCCCCATCTCAAACTTAAGGTCATCCATATTGGAGGGACCAATGGCAAGGGGTCTACCATTGCTTTTTTGAAAAAGATGCTGGAAAAATTAGGACTGAGAGTTGGGGTGTTCAGCTCGCCCTATCTCATTCATTATACAGACCAGATTAGCATCAATGGGGAATCCATTCCCGAAGCGAAACTAGAAGCTCTCATGGCAGACTATCAGTCTTTGCTTGAGGGGGAATCTGCTACCAATTTGCAGGGGACAACCGAATTTGAGATTATCACAGCTCTAGCCTATGATTACTTTGCCTCAGAACAAGTAGATGTGGCCATCATGGAAGTCGGTATGGGTGGTCTTTTGGATAGTACCAATATCTGTCAACCAATTTTGACAGGAATTACGACCATTGGACTGGATCATGTGGCCCTACTTGGTGACACCTTGGAAGCCATAGCAGAGCAGAAGGCTGGTATTATCAAGCAAGGCATTCCCTTGGTAACAGGTCATATTGTTCCAGAAGCCTTGGCTGTTATTGACCGCATTGCGGAAGGGAAAAATGCACCGAGAATAAGATATGAGAGAGATTATCAAGTCAGTCATCAAGAAAGCGTAGTAGCGGGTGAAATCTTTGATTATACCAGTTCTGTCAGACAAGGTCGCTTTCAAACAGGTCTGCTTGGTTTGCACCAGATAGAAAATGCGGGGATGGCGCTTGCACTCCTAGACACTTATTGTCAGGAGACTGGGCGGGAGTTAGCAAGTAATGACTTGGTTGCTCAAGCTTTGAAAGAAACTAGATGGCCAGGGCGTTTGGAGGTCGTGTCTAGTAACCCCTTGTTGCTTTTGGATGGGGCCCACAATCCTCATGCTATCAAGGCTTTATTAGCAACCTTGCAAGGACGCTTTGCGGATTATCATAAGGAAATCCTTTTTACCTGCATCAAAACCAAGGCTTTGGAGGATATGCTGGATTTGCTAAAAACGGTGCCAGATAGTCAATTGACTTTAACCCATTTTGACGATAGTCGGGCAACTGATGAAAACGTACTGAAAGAGACAGCAAAGTCTAGAAATCTCAATTACCAAAGTTGGCTGGATTTTCTAGAGCAGAAATTGACAGATAAAAATGAAGAGAAACAAACAGTTAGGATTGTCACGGGTTCTTTGTATTTCTTGAGCCAAGTGAGAACCTATCTAATGGAGAGGAAAAACGAGAATGGATACACAAAAGATTGAAACGGCTGTAAAAATGATTATCGAGGCTGTTGGTGAGGACGCTAACCGCGAGGGCTTGCAGGAAACACCTGCTCGTGTAGCCCGTATGTACCAAGAGATTTTTTCAGGTCTTGGCCAAACTGCTGAGGAACACCTGTCAAAATCCTTTGAGATTATTGATGATAATATGGTAGTGGAAAAGGATATTTTTTTCCATACTATGTGTGAGCACCACTTCTTGCCCTTTTATGGGAGAGCGCACATTGCCTACATTCCAGATGGTCGGGTGGCAGGCTTGTCTAAGCTAGCCCGTACGGTTGAAGTTTATTCTAAAAAACCACAAATTCAAGAACGTTTGAATATCGAGGTGGCTGATGCCTTGATGGACTATCTGGGTGCTAAAGGAGCCTTTGTTGTCATTGAGGCAGAACATATGTGTATGAGCATGCGTGGTGTCAGAAAACCAGGCACTGCAACCTTGACGACAGTAGCTCGAGGTGTGTTTGAAACAGATAAGGACCTCCGAGATCAGGCTTATCGTCTAATGGGACTATAATACTCTTCGAAAATCAAATTCAAACCACGTCAGCTTCCATCTGCAACCTCAAAACAGTGTTTTGAGCAGCCTGCGGCTAGCTTCCTAGTTTGCACTTTGATTTTCATTGAGTATAAAAAGAATCCGCTATAAGCGGATTTTTCTAGAAAGGACTAGTTATGGATCAACTGCAGATTAAAGATTTGGAAATTTTTGCCTATCATGGTCTTTTCCCTAGTGAGAAGGAATTGGGGCAGAAGTTTGTTATTTCCGCAAGCTTATCTTATGATATGACCAAGGCGGCTACAGAATTGGATTTGACAGCTTCTGTCCATTACGGAGAACTGTGTCAGCAGTGGACGACCTGGTTTCAGGAAAGCACTGAGGACTTGATTGAAACGGTAGCCTACAAACTAGTTGAACGTACTTTTGAGACCTATCCACTTGTCCAAGAGATTGAGTTGGAACTAAAAAAACCTTGGGCTCCAGTGCATTTACCGTTAGATACCTGCTCGGTGGCCATTCACCGTCGTAAGCAGCAGGCCTTTATCGCTCTAGGAAGTAATATGGGAGACAAGAAAGCGAACTTGGAACAAGCTATTGATAAACTGCGGATTCGAGGCATCCATATTCTCAAAGAGTCCAGTGTCTTAACGACGGAACCTTGGGGTGGTGTGGAACAAGATAGCTTTGCCAATCAGGTGATTGAAGTAGAAACCTGGCTTCCAGCATCAGTCTTATTAGAGACCTTGTTAGCCATTGAGTCCGAGATGGGACGGGTTCGAGAGGTTCATTGGGGGCCTCGCTTGATTGATTTGGACTTGCTCTTTGTGGAGGACCAAGTCATCTATACAGACGAGCTCATCTTGCCTCATCCTTATATAGCAGAACGTCTCTTTGTCCTTGAACCGTTAGTGGAAATAGCTCCCCATTTTATCCATCCAATCTTAAAACAACCAATTCGTTACTTGGTTGACCAGTTGGAGCAAGGAAATGCCTAAGCTTTCCGAGACCTATAGCAAGTGGAAGAGTATCGGGGAGGGACTACTTGCTATTGTTTTAGGGCTTCTCTTGATTCGTTTTGGACAGGTTATTCCGCGAATGGGGTACCAGTTGCTGATGGGCTACTTTTCCTTGTCAGCAGTTTGGCACTTGTTGACTCGCTGGTTTCAGGATAAAAAACGTCGGGAAAATATCTTTGTAACCTTGGCCAAGCTGGTGGTTGCGGCTCTCGTGTTTGACTCTATCATCTTGCAAGACCTTGCCCTCTATCTTCTGGTTTTTATCATTGCGAGCTACCAGCTGTTTACGGGCATCATTAGTCTCGTGACCTGGTCTCTCTATCGAAAAAATGCCATTCATCCTCGGATTCATCATCTCTTCGATGCTGTATGGATGATAGGATTTGGGCTTTATAGCATCTCTCCTTTTCACGATGCAGCGAATTTTGAATTGCTCTTGCTTGGGTTTTACTTGCTCATGCTAGGAGCCAGTAGCCTCCGGGACGGTTTCTTTTTTGAAAGGATAGAAAACAATCCCAAGCTAAAACGACGAATGCGAATGACTTTGCCGATCTTTGTGACGGCTTTGATCCCTATCAGCACCTTGCGCAAATTGAATGAGTGGCTGTCAAATCATGAAAGTCAAGAAGGGGAAGTTCATTCAGAAAGAAAAAACGATCAGGTAGTTGATCTGGAAATTTTTATTCATACCTCAGAAACCTCTTTCTTCCTCGCTATGGGACATGTGGATATTTGTTATCAAGGGAAGGTTATTTCCTATGGTTCGTATGATCCCCACTCGGAACGTTTATTCGGCATGGTTGGAGACGGTGTCTTGTTTAAGGCCAATCGGGAAAAATACATAGAGCTCTGTAAGAGGGAAAGTCAGAAGACCTTGTTTGCTTATGGTCTGAGTTTGACGGACCAACAGAAAGCAGCCATCCAAGCTCGTCTAGTAGAGATAGAAGACCTGTTAATTCCTTGGGAACCAAGTTCACAGTTGATGAAAAGAAGAGAGGGCGAGGTCAAGCATACCTACTCCTACCAACTGAAACAGGAAGCGGATGCGACCCTCTATAAATTCAGCTCATCCGAGTTTAAGACCTACTTTGTTCTCAGTACCAATTGTGTTTTGCTGGCAGACTCTATCGTGGGAAAAGCTGGGACTGATATATTGAGTCCCCAAGGTTTCATTGTGCCAGGGACTTATCAGGATTATCTTGACTTAGAGTATACAAAACCAAACGGTCTAGTAGTTAGTCGATCCATTTATTAGAAAAAGAAAACTCTAGTTCCTCAGCAGTTTGCGCCGAGAAGCTAGAGTTTTTAAAATAGGTCATTTTCTTCTGGAAGGAGGATGGTTTCTCTGCCGTCTAGGTCTAAAACAAGGACCCTAGGCGGGTAAAGCGGATCAAAAGGATGATTGAAATCAAAATCGATGCTAGTCGGAAGATGCTGGCTAGAAAAATGGAAGGTGATGGTCCCCTTATTGTTGAGCAGTTGAAACTCAAGTTCTTCTTCTAATTCAAAGACATTTTTCAGGAAATGATCGATAATATACCATAAAGAGTCAATGACATCATCAGGCAAGCTGGTCACGACACCAAAACTAGCGGAACGTCTCTGTGTATTTGTAAAAGCCATGTTTTCCTCCCCCTTTTATTTTCCTTATCATACAGCAAAATGTCTTAAAAATCAAGAAATCCTACTTGCTTTTTCAAAATGGGAATAAACTGTGAAATTTTTTCAAAGTTTCTCTAAAAAATACTTGAAAGTGTTTACAATAAGTGATAAAATGGAGTAAGTAGATGCGTGAAAGCGAAATTTTCATTATAGAAAGGAAACGGAATGAACACAGATGATACAGTAACGATTTATGACGTCGCCCGTGAAGCAGGAGTTTCGATGGCAACAGTTAGCCGTGTCGTTAATGGCAACAAGAATGTTAAAGAGAACACTCGAAAAAAAGTCCTAGAAGTGATTGATCGCTTGGACTATCGTCCAAATGCGGTAGCCCGTGGTTTAGCTAGCAAGAAAACAACGACAGTCGGAGTTGTGATTCCGAACATTACCAATGGCTATTTCTCAACACTTGCTAAGGGGATTGATGACATTGCTGAAATGTACAAGTATAACATTGTCCTAGCAAATAGTGATGAGGATGATGAAAAAGAAGTTTCAGTGGTCAACACGCTCTTTTCAAAACAAGTCGATGGGATTATCTTTATGGGCTATCACTTGACTGAAAAGATTCGTTCAGAATTCTCTCGCTCACGGACGCCGGTTGTTCTTGCAGGTACGGTGGATGTAGAACACCAACTTCCAAGTGTGAATATTGACTACAAACAAGCCACGATTGACGCAGTGAGCTATCTTCTCAAAGAAAATGAGAAAATTGCTTTTGTGAGTGGCCCACTTGTCGATGATATCAATGGTAAGGTTCGTTTGATTGGTTATAAGGAAGCTTTGAAAAAAGCAGGAGTCCCTTATAGCGAGGGCTTAGTCTTTGAATCAAAATATAGCTATAACGATGGTTATGCCTTGGCAGAACGGTTGATTTCATCACAAGCTACAGCTGCAGTTGTGACTGGTGACGAATTGGCAGCAGGTGTGTTGAATGGTTTAGCTGACCATGGTGTATCAGTGCCAGAAGAGTTTGAAATCATTACGACGGATGACTCTCAAATTGCACGATACACTCGTCCAAACTTGACGACAGTTGCCCAACCGCTTTATGATTTGGGTGCTATCAGCATGCGTATGTTGACTAAGATTATGCATAAGGAAGAATTGGAAGAGCGCGAAGTTCTCCTACCTCATGGTTTGACAGAACGTCGTTCTACACGAAAACGTAAATAGAAAAAATCAGGGAATCATGAGATTTCCTGATTTGCTTTCTAGAGAAGGAGTTATACTCAATGAAAATCAAAGAGCAAACTAGGAAACTAGCCGTAGGTTGATCAAAGCACTGCTTTGAGGTTGTAGATGAAACTGACGAAGTCAGCTCAAAACACTGTTTTGAGGTTGTGGATAGAACTGACGAAGTTAGTAACCATACCTACGGTAAGGCGATGCTGACGTGGTTTGAATTTAATTTTCGAAGAGGTTTATCCTTCCATATAGTCTTTCAAAGTCTGCCCTTTTAATCCAGCATTAAGGGCAATTAATAATTTGAGGCGAGCTTTTTGAGCGTTGAGTTCTTTGACAAAGAAAACACCAGCTCGTTGCAACTGCACCCCTCCACCTTGGTAGGCGTAGACAGGTTCAGCAATACCATTAAAACAACGTGAGACCAGGGCGACTGGGATTCCTTTTTGGAGGAGATTTTTCAACTTTTGAGCTGTTTCTTTGGGAATATTGCCTGCTCCAAAGGCCTGAATGACTAAGCCATCCAGCTGTTCCAAGTCTAACATATCAATTAGCTCGTCTGTCATACCGGCATAGGCTGAGATGATGGGAACTAGACCTTGAATATGCTCAAGATCAAACCGGACACGAGGTTCAGCCGTTTTGAAGTAGAGGATTTCTTGCTTCATGATGAGGCCAAGTGGTCCATGTGTTGGGGTTTGAAAGGTGCTGACGTTGGTCGTATGAGTTTTGGTAACATACTTGGCTGCGTGGATCTCGTCGTTCATGACGACCAGCACACCCTTGTCGGCTGCTTTGTCATCGCTGGCAACTCGCAAAGCGCTCAGATAGTTATAAACACCATCGCTACCAAGTTCATTTGAACTACGCATGGCCCCTGTTAGAACGATGGGGATGGGCGGAATTTTCATAGTATCAAGGAAGTAAGCTGTTTCTTCTAAGGTATCTGTACCATGTGTGATGACAACTCCATCGTAGTTATTAGCTTCCTCTTTAATCTTATGATAGAGTGCAAGCATATGCTTGGGTTTGATATGAGGGCTTGGCAGATTAAAAAAGTCTAGGGCATGAACCTCAATCCCTTCAAGTGGATTGGAAACATGGTTCATGGGATTGTCCTGGCTAGTTACAACGGCACCAGTGGCGTCTGATTGCATGGAAATAGTCCCACCTGTATGTAAAACAAGGATTTTCTTAGGCATGATTTAGTCACTCTTTCTGAAATGTGGTATAATCATTGTAACACAAAAGGGGAGAATGGGATAGGATGGAAGTCAAGGCTGTTTTTTTTGATATCGATGGAACATTAGTCAACGATCGCAAGAGTGTTTTGAAATCCACTAAGGACGCGATTAAGATTGTCAAAGAGCAAGGAGTGCTTGTTGGAGTAGCGACAGGACGAGGCCCGTTTTTTGTCAAGGAATTGATGGAAGACTTGAACCTAGACTTTGCGGTGACCTACAATGGCCAATACATTTTTAATAAAGAAAAGGTACTCTTTGCAAGTCCGATTGCTAAGTCAAGCCTGCGTCAACTGATTGCTTACGCTAAAAAGGAGCGTAAAGAAATCGCTCTTGGAACCGAGCATGCCGTTGTTGGTTCGAAAATTATGTCATTTGGTCTCGGCTCCTTTTCCCAGCTGGTTAGTCGTTTTATTCCGACTGTTCTGACAAGAACCGTTAGCCGTTCCTTTAATCGAATGGTCAGCAAGGCAGTTCCTCAAAAGGAAGACGACTTGCTTAACTTGATTAATCAACCCATTTATCAAGTTTTGATGCTGATGACGCCAGAAGAATCTGAGAAGGCAGCAAGTGATTTTGAAGATTTGAAATTAACTCGAAGCAATCCTTTTGCAGCAGATATCATTAACCAAGGAAATTCCAAATTAGAAGGCATTCGCCGAGTCGGGAAAGAATATGGCTTTGATCTCAATCAAGTCATGGCCTTTGGTGATTCAGACAATGACCTAGAAATGTTGGCGGGTGTTGGTATGTCGGTTGCTATGGGGAATGGCAGTAGCAGTGTCAAAGAAGTTGCCAAGCATATTACGGCAAGTAATCAACAAGATGGTATCCACAAGGCGCTCGAGCACTTTGGTGTTTTGGCTTCAGAAAAAGTGTTTGTCAGTCGAGACTACCACTTTAATAAGGTTAAAACCTTCCACCACATGATGGATGAACGAACTCAAGAAGAGCCACAGGCATGGGATGCTGAAGGTGCAACCCACCGCGCAGACTTTAAAATTGAAGAATTAGTAGAGTTTGTTCGCGCAGCAAGTTCTTCGGAGGAAGAATTCCAAAACTCCCTTGCAAGCATGCATGAGGCACTTGATAAGGCGGCAGAGAAAGTGGCGAAAAAGACACCTGCTAAGCAAAATCTGGTTGGTCAAGTGGATGCTTTGATTGACACACTGTATTTTACATACGGTAGTTTTGTTTTGATGGGAGTAGATCCAGAACGTATTTTTGATATTGTCCATGAAGCGAATATGGGGAAGGTCTTCCCTGATGGAAAAGCTCATTTTGACCCAGTTACACACAAGATTTTAAAACCAGATGACTGGGAAGAAAAATATGCTCCGGAACCTGCCATCCGACAGGAACTACAACGTCAGTTTAAAGCTTATGAGCGACATAAAGAAAGAAAAAAATAGAAACAAAAAGGAGCTCAAGGCTCCCTTTTTTAATGATTACAATGTTTTTTCACTTTCTCTCACGACCAGTAAATCGACTTTTGCATGGCGGAGAATGTACTCAGATGAAGAGCCAACCAAGAGGCGTTCAAAGGCATTGAGCCCTGTTGCACCAACGAGAATCAGGTCAACATTTTCTGCGTCTGGAATAGTACGAGCAAGGAGGGTTTTTGGATTTCCCATTTCGATGACGATGTGAATATCGGTCACACCAGCATCTCTTGCGCGCTTTTCGTACTCCTTCATCAGACTTTCAGCATCGACTTGGAGTTCTTCGTAAACTTCAGCATCAAAGGTAGACACGCTTTGAAGAGCGCGTGTGTCGATAACATGGGCAATGGTGAGCTTGGATTCGTTGCGTAGAGCAGTGTAAACACCTTTGACGAAAGCCAAGTCCGCTTCTTTAGAACCATCAATTGCGACCATAACATTTTGGTAACGTTGTGCCATAATGAAACCTCCTGAAATTTTCTTACTGTTATTGTAACCCTTTTCACTAAAGAAGTAAAGTAAAAATCATATTTAAATAAATATTATTGGAGATTCAATTTGGTGGAGATATGTTAAAATAAAAGAAAACGGGATAGTAGGAAACACAGCGAGGGGATAAGAAAGTATGAAAGGGTCTGTTAAAGCTTCTAAAAAAATAAGTTTTCTTTATCATGGAATGATCCTTGCGTCACTTGTAGGTGAAGTAGTGATGCTTTGGCAGCTGGAAAGAGTCATGCCCGTTCTCTATCCAGGTTTTGTTGGATTTCTTCTCTTTCACCTAGTCTACCACATCATTTTATTTGTGATTGCAAAGAGAAGTTGTCGCTTGGACTATTTGGTCACGTGGGGGCTCTTTCTCATGTTTAATCTTTTGTATGATTCTTTTATAGCGCTGATCTTTCTAGGTTTGTCTTTTGGTATGTGAGAAAATACTTCTGTATTCTAGTTGTTTAGACGGTGAGAACCTAGTCGTTGTGAGTTTTTTTCTTTGCTTGCTCATTTCAGGAAACTTGTCGCAATCCCTTTCTAGTGGTATAATGTTACTATCTCGATGAATTGAGGAAACAAGATGAAAGAATATAACAAGTCTAGTAAGTTAGAGCACGTTGCCTATGATATCCGTGGCCCTGTTTTGGAAGAAGCCATGCGGATGCGAGCAAACGGAGAAAAGATTTTACGTCTGAATACAGGGAATCCAGCAGAATTTGGCTTTACAGCGCCAGACGAGGTCATTCATGACTTGATTATGAATGCGCGTGATAGTGAGGGATATTCTGACTCCAAAGGGATTTTCTCAGCCCGCAAGGCCATCATGCAGTATTGCCAACTGAAGAAATTTCCCAATGTGGACATTGATGATATCTACCTTGGAAATGGTGTCAGTGAGCTGATTGTTATGTCCATGCAAGGGCTTTTGGATAATGGCGATGAGGTCTTGGTACCTATGCCAGACTATCCTCTCTGGACAGCAGCGGTCAGCCTAGCTGGGGGAAATGCCGTTCACTATATCTGTGATGAAGCTGCAGAGTGGTACCCAGATATTGATGATATTAAGTCAAAAATTACTTCCAATACCAAGGCAATCGTCCTTATCAATCCGAACAACCCAACTGGAGCCCTTTATCCTAAGGAACTCTTGTTGGAGATTATTGAGATTGCTCGTCAAAACGATTTGATCATCTTTGCGGATGAAATTTATGATCGCATGGTGATGGATGGGCATGTGCATACGCCTGTGGCTAGCTTGGCACCAGATGTTTTCTGTGTCAGCATGAATGGTTTGTCAAAATCTCACCGTATCGCTGGTTTCCGTGTAGGATGGATGGTCTTGTCTGGTCCGAAGCACCATGTCAAGGGCTATATCGAAGGTCTCAATATGCTGTCCAATATGCGTCTTTGCTCTAACGTTTTGGCCCAGCAAGTCGTACAAACTTCACTAGGTGGGCACCAGTCAGTGGATGAATTGCTCCTTCCTGGTGGACGGATCTATGAGCAAAGAAACTTCATTTACAATGCCATTCAAGATATCCCAGGTTTGTCTGCGGTCAAGCCGAAGGCGGGTCTTTATATCTTCCCTAAAATTGACCGCAATATGTACCGCATCGATGATGATGAACAGTTCGTTCTTGATTTCTTGAAGCAAGAAAAGGTTCTCTTGGTTCATGGTCGTGGTTTTAACTGGAAGGAACCTGACCATTTCCGTATCGTTTACCTTCCTCGTGTGGACGAATTGGCGCAAATCCAAGAAAAGATGACACGTTTCTTGAGCCAGTATCGTAGATAAGGCTTTCATAGGGAAAAGCAGGAAACATTTCCTTAGGGCTATTGACAAATAGGTCAGAATCAGATAGAATAGTAAAGTATGTTTAGTAACTGATCACTTTATAGCCGGCTAAACGAATACAAAATCTATGAGGAGGTATTCATCGTGAAACGTACTTATCAACCAAGTAAACTTCGTCGTGCGCGTAAACACGGATTCCGTAACCGTATGTCAACTAAAAACGGTCGTCGCGTATTGGCAGCTCGTCGTCGTAAAGGACGCAAAGTTTTGGCTGCATAATTCAAACGAATTCAACAAAGAAGTCAGTAGGAACTCGAGTCTACTGACTTTTCTTTTTATCTTAAAGGGTGCATTGTCCTTGAAATCGGTCATTTCAGATGAAATTCATGGAGGGCTCGTTTAAAAGGTCACATACAAAAAACTCAAAACCAGATATAAGTTACTGATTTTGAGTTTTTGTTTATTCTTTTAAGTGATAAGAGTAGCTAGCGATAACGACGTCTTCATGCCATCTGAGAGCGTATTTTAGTTTGAGGCTCATTTGATTGTGCAGGATATTTTGCCAAGGCTTGTTAGGAATAAATTGTGGTACAAGAACTGTAACGGTGTAGTTTTTTTGCTTAGCTTCTTGGGCGATTCGTTTGACATACTTAACGCTAGGGGTGATGATGTCGCGGTAGCTGGTATTGATATTCTTCAGAGTGATATTTGGGAAGTAATCGGCAAATTCTTGGAGGATTTCTTGGTCTTTTTCGGCCGTTTCTTTAGTAGAAATGTGCATGGCTAACACTTCGTCACCGATACTTTGAGCGTAGTTAATGGCTCCGACACTTACTCGAGTGACATTTCCTACTAGAACAAGGACAAGATTGCCGTCATAGGTACGTTTTTCAATTCCTTCGTAGAGTCGTAGTTGTTTTGCCACTTTTTGGTAATGGCTGTGAATGGACAAAAAGAGGAAGGTTAAGACTAGGATAATTGGGAAGAATGGCCAGATATCACCCAGTCTGAAGAGGAGTAAAATGAGAACGATAGCATAACAAATGATGGCCCCAAGGATATTAGCAAAGGCAGGTTTTAAGAAGTTTGCTCCTTTTTCCTTTTTCCAATGACGAATCATCCCAGTCTGAGAAAGGGCAAATGGAACGAAGACCCCGATAGTATAAAGAGGAATCAAGCGTTCAGTATTCCCGTTAAAAATGAGAAGAAGGATCATAGCTCCAAAAGCCAGAGTTAAGATACCGTTGGAGTAGCCAAGGCGATCCCCTTTTTCCATAAAGAGATGGGGCATGTACTTGTTTTTAGCCATATTGTATGCCAGCATAGGGAAGGCTGAAAAGCCAGTATTTGCAGCTACAGCTAGAATCAAGGCTGTTGAGAACTGGAAGAGATAGTAGCTAGCATGGCCAAAGAATGAATCACCAAGAATGCCCTTGGCCATTTGCGAGAGGATGGTTTCTCCATTTTGAGGTGTGATGCCCATCCAGTAGTTTAGGAAGGTGATGCCTGCAAAAAGAAATCCTAAAATCAGCGACATGATGGTCAAGGTTTGAGCAGCATTCTTTTCTTTCGGAGTTTTGAAAAATGGTACCGCATTTGAAATAGCTTCAACCCCTGTCAGAGAGGCAGAGCCACTGGTAAAGGCTCTCAATAGGAGAACGATAGAAAGGCTCGGAACGGTTTTTCCAATGGTTGAAGTCGCCTGATAGTTTAGGGAACCTGTAAATAGTTGAAAGAATCCATAAAGCAAGAGAAAGACGGTACTGAAGATAAAGAGGTAGACGGGAATCATCAGAGAGCTGGCAGATTCTTTCAAGCCTCTTAAATTTAAGAGCATGAGCAGGCAGACTAGGAAAATAGAGATATGAAGATTGTAGGGATGGAGGGCAGGGATGGCTGCTGTAATAGCATCAGCTCCAGACGCAACGGATACGGCTACTGTCAGCATATAGTCAACAAGGAGGCTACCGCCTGCAATCAAGCCTAGTTCAGGGGAGAGATTTTCCCGAGTGACCATATAAGCCCCACCACCTTGAGGATAGGCGTGAATGATTTGACGATAGGAAATGGTCAAACTAGCGAGAAGTAAGAGGACAAAAATACCGATAGGGAGGCTCCACCAAATAGCGAGAGGAGAGAGACTGACTAAAACGAGAATGACCTGTTCAGGTCCATAGGCAATAGAAGACAGGGCATCACTGGATAACATTGCAAGTGCCTGCATTTTTCCAAGTAATCCCCCTTCACCATCTGTGAGAGACTTGAGTGGTCGACCGATAAAGGTATATTTTAATTTTCTAAACATTTTCTTTTCCTTTGATGAAAATTTCAATAAGTGTTATTATACTGCTTTGAAAAAAGGCAGTCAAGGGAGAATGATCGGTATTAGAATATTTTTACAAGCCGGGGGATGCTATTTTTGGTATAATAGATGGAAGAAAATGAGGTTAGAAGAGATGATTTTTGATACGCACACACATTTAAATGTAGAAGAATTTGCAGGACGTGAGGCAGAAGAAATCGCCTTGGCTGCTGAGATGGGTGTGACGCGGATGAATATTGTTGGCTTTGACAAGCCGACTATAGAGCGCGCCTTGGAGTTAGTAGATGAGTATGAGCAACTATACGCAACTATTGGCTGGCACCCGACTGAAGCAGGGACATATACAGACGAGGTCGAAGCTTACTTGCTTGAAAAACTAAAACATCCCAAAGTTGTTGCCTTGGGGGAGATTGGTTTGGACTATCACTGGATGACAGCATCTAAGGAGGTGCAGGAGCAGGTTTTTCGCCGTCAGATTCAATTATCCAAGGAGTTAGATTTACCTTTTGTGGTCCATACCCGTGATGCGCTAGAAGATACTTATGAGATCATCAAGAGCGAGGGAGTTGGTCCTCGTGGTGGCATCATGCATTCATTTTCAGGTTCTCTTGAGTGGGCTGAGAAGTTTGTCGAGCTTGGAATGACTATTTCTTTCTCAGGTGTGGTGACCTTTAAGAAAGCGACGGATATCCAAGAAGCTGCCAGAGAACTTCCTTTGGAAAAGATTTTGGTAGAGACGGATGCCCCTTACCTGGCTCCTGTTCCTAAACGTGGCCGTGAAAACAAAACTGCCTACACACGATACGTGGTGGACTTTATCGCCGACTTGCGTGGGATGACGACCGAGGAGTTAGCAGCAGCAACGACTGCAAATGCCGAGCGTATTTTTGGATTGGAAAAACAATCATGAAAGAGAAAATTTCCCAAGTCATCGTAGTCGAAGGACGGGATGATACAGCTAATCTCAAACGTTATTTTGACGTAGAGACCTATGAGACACGAGGATCGGCAATCAATAATCAAGATATAGAGCGAATTCAACGCCTGCATGAACTGCATGGAGTCATTGTCTTTACAGATCCTGACTTTAACGGTGAGCGCATTCGTCGCATGATTATGACGGCCCTTCCAACAGTGCAGCATGCCTTTCTCAAGCGAGATGAGGCTGTTCCCAAATCCAAGACCAAGGGGCGTTCACTGGGAATCGAACACGCCAGCTACGAAGATCTAAAAACAGCGCTGGCTCAGGTGACAGAGCAATTTGAAAACAAGAACGAGTTTGACATCAGTCGTGGTGACTTGATTCGCCTAGGTTTCTTGGCGGGAGCAGACAGTCGTAGGCGTAGAGAGTATCTAGGCGAACAGCTCCGCATCGGCTATTCCAACGGCAAGCAACTCCTCAAGCGGTTGGAGTTGTTTGGAGTAACCTTGGCAGAAGTGGAAGAAGTGATGGCTAAGTATTCAGACTAACGGAGTCAGAAATGAAAAAAGTGATTATTACGGGTGGCAATAGTGGTATTGGCTATCAGGCTGCAAAACAATTAGCTGAAAAGGACTGGTCAGTGACTCTATTTTGCCGACGGAAAGAAGCTGCTGAGCAAGCCTGTGAGAAAATCCGTCAACAAACAGGAAACCCACATGTAGATTATATATTGGTTGATCTATCTGATGTGAAGAGTGTCAGGAAAGCGGTAGAACAGTATATCCAAAAAGAAGAGACTTTAGATGTTTTAATGAACAATGCGGCTGATTTTGATTTGTCAGTCAAAAAGCCCATCCTGACTAGGGAGGGATTAGAAAAGCAATTTGCGACCAATGTTGTCGCCCCTTTCTTGCTTTCTATCTTGTTGAAAGGTTTGTTGGAAAAGTCAAAAAGTGGTCGGATTATTAATATCTCTTCCCAAGGGCTGATGCTTTATCCTTTCATGAAGCTTGATTTTGAAAATTTAGCTGGTCAAAAACATTATAGTCCTGCCAAGACCTATTATCAGAATAAACTGGCCTTGTTGATGCTGTCGCATTATATGCGGAAACATTGGAAAGGTATCAAAATTCAGGCAATCCGTGTGACCAATGTCAAAGTTGATATGCGCCGCTATGATCACCTCAGCGCTTTTATGAAAAATTTGTATAAAATCAAGTCAAGATTTTCAATTAGCCCTGAAAAAATGGCCAAAGTCTATACAGCCTTATCTACAGAAGATGGATATGACGGGTTTTTGTATGACGAGAAATGTAGGGAAGTAAAAGCAAATAGATTTGCTTATGAAGAAGCGGAGCAAGCAAAACTCTATTCCTTACTTGAACAACTGACCTTTTCAAGAGACAATCTATAAAGAATTAGAAAAATAAATTTTATGCTTACTTCAATAGTGGAAAGAAATTTAGATATCGAAATCTGTTTGGAGAGTCCTGAAAAGTAATAACAATAACCAGATAGTCCAAAAATACAAAGGGAATGTGTTACAATAGAGGTACTTAGATTTATTTTGATAGCGTTAAAATAGAAACTTATAAGGACAGTGCGAAATGAAAATTCGAGTTAATAGAGATTCTGTATGTATGGGGGACGATGTATTGCCTCATGAGACAGAATTTGAGATTCCTGAAGATATGACGGTGAACGAATTTTTTGACTTTCTAGAAAAGGAACGTTATTTGCCGTCTGTTCAAGGAAACAATGTCGCTTGGGAACTCCGTAATCGAAATGGGGAACAAGGTGTTTATTTCACCAAAACACGAGAGATTATTCATCCAGATGCGGTCTTAAAAGAAATGCTGGAAGGAATTACTGAGATTCCCTTATTTGTTTTGCTCTATCATTATACCCCGGAAGCATACTATATTAGAAAAGAGAATAAATGAGAATTGCAGATTATAGCGTGACTAAGGCAGTGCTGGAGCGTCACGGTTTTACCTTTAAAAAGTCCTTCGGGCAAAATTTCCTGACGGATACCAATATTCTTCAAAAGATCGTGGATACAGCTGAAATTGACGATCAGGTTAATGTCATTGAAATTGGGCCAGGAATTGGTGCCTTGACGGAGTTTCTGGCTGAGCGTGCAGCTCAAGTTATGGCCTTTGAGATCGACCACCGTTTGGTACCGATTTTGGCAGATACCCTGCGTGATTTTGACAATGTGACAGTAGTCAACGAGGACATTCTCAAAGTTGATTTGGCGCAGCATATCCAGAGTTTCAAAAATCCAGACCTACCAATCAAGGTAGTAGCCAACTTGCCTTACTATATCACAACGCCTATTCTCATGCACTTGATTGAAAGTGGCATTCCTTTTAGTGAGTTTGTCGTCATGATGCAGAAAGAAGTGGCAGATCGCATCTCAGCACAGCCAAATACCAAGGCTTATGGTAGTTTGTCGATCGCTGTCCAGTATTACATGACAGCCAAGGTTGCCTTTATCGTGCCTCGTACGGTCTTTGTGCCAGCACCAAATGTTGACTCGGCTATCCTGAAAATGGTGCGTCGTCCAGAGCCAGCGGTTGCGGTAGAGGATGAGAACTTCTTCTTTAAGGTTTCCAAGGCTAGTTTCACTCATCGTCGCAAGACCTTGTGGAACAACTTAACAGGCTACTTTGGGAAAACTGATGAAGTCAAGGATAAGCTGACCAAGGCTTTGGATCAAGCAGGTTTGTCACCAAGTGTACGTGGGGAAGCACTAAGCTTGGAAGAATTTGCTAGTTTAGCAGATGCGCTCAAAGGACAAGGACTCTAAGATGCAGGGACAAATCATTAAAGCTTTGGCGGGCTTCTATTATGTGGAGAGTGACGGTCAGGTTTATCAAACACGCGCGCGTGGGAATTTCCGTAAAAAAGGTCATACACCCTATGTTGGGGATTGGGTAGATTTTTCTGCAGAGGAAAATTCCGAAGGTTATATCCTCAAAATTCACGAACGGGAAAATAGTCTGGTCCGTCCGCCTATTGTCAATATTGACCAAGCTGTGGTGATCATGTCCGTCAAGGAACCGGACTTCAACAGCAACTTGTTGGATCGTTTCTTGGTTCTTTTGGAACACAAGGGCATCCATCCCATCGTCTATATTTCCAAAATGGATTTGCTGGAAGATAGGGAAGAATTAAGTTTTTACCAACAAACCTATCGTGCCATTGGTTATGACTTTGTGACCAGTAAGGAAGAGCTCTTACCTCTGTTGACAGGGAAAGTGACGGTCTTTATGGGGCAGACTGGTGTTGGAAAATCAACCCTCCTCAATAAAATCGCACCAGATCTCAATCTTGAAACAGGAGAGATCTCAGACAGTCTAGGTCGTGGTCGCCATACCACTCGAGCTGTTAGTTTTTACAATCTCAATGGGGGTAAAATCGCGGACACGCCAGGATTTTCATCACTGGATTATGAAGTGTCAACGGCTGAAGACCTCAATCAGGCCTTTCCAGAGATTGCCAGTGTCAGTCGAGACTGTAAATTCCGTATTTGTACCCATACCCATGAACCGTCCTGTGCGGTTAAGCCGGCTGTAGAAGAAGGCGCTATTGCAACCTTCCGTTTTGACAACTACCTGCAATTTCTCAGTGAAATTGAAAATCGCAGAGAAACCTATAAAAAAAGTCAGTAAAAAAATTCCAAAATAAGGAGAAACCTATGTCTCAATACAAGATTGCTCCGTCAATTCTGGCAGCAGATTATGCCAACTTTGAACGTGAAATCAAACGCCTAGAAGCAACTGGTGCAGAATATGCCCATATCGATATCATGGATGGTCACTTTGTACCGCAAATCAGTTTTGGTGCAGGTGTGGTCGAAGCTCTTCGTCCACATAGTAAGATGGTCTTTGACTGCCACTTGATGGTAGCTAATCCTGAGCATCATCTAGAAGATTTTGCGCGTGCAGGGGCAGATATCATCAGCATCCATGTCGAAGCAACACCTCATATCCATGGAGCTCTTCAAAAAATTCGTTCTCTTGGTGTCAAACCTTCGGTCGTCATTAACCCTGGTACACCTGTTGAGGCGATTAAGCATGTGCTACACTTAGTTGACCAAGTATTAGTCATGACAGTTAACCCTGGATTTGGCGGACAAGCTTTTCTGCCTGAAACCATGGATAAGATTCGTGAGTTGGTTGCCCTTCGTCAGGAAAAAGGTTTGAGCTTTGAGATTGAAGTTGATGGTGGGATTGATGACCAGACCATTGCTCAAGCTAAAGAAGCTGGAGCAACCGTTTTTGTAGCAGGATCCTATGTCTTTAAGGGAGATGTCAATGAACGAGTGCAAACTCTCAGAAAACAGCTGGACTAGGGTGGCTGTTTTTGCCGGCGGAGATCGCGGTCATTATCGGACGAATTTTGATAGCTTTGTTGGTGTGGATCGTGGTTCGCTCTGGGTCTTGGAAGAAGACCTGCCTCTCACTATAGCAGTTGGGGATTTTGATTCGGTGACTGCAGACGAACGTCAGTTGATTCAAAAACGTGCCCAACATTTTGTTCAAGCCCAGCCAGAAAAGGATGATACGGATCTGGAATTGGCTCTTTTAACCATCTTTGAGCAAAATCCCCAGGCTCAGGTGACTATTTTCGGTGCTCTTGGTGGTCGGATCGACCACATGCTGGCCAATGTCTTTCTGCCTAGCAATCCCAAGTTGGCACCCTATATGCGCCAGATAGCGATTGAGGATGGGCAAAATGTGATTGCCTATTGTCCAGAAGGGACCAGTCAGCTAGAGCCCCGTTTAGACTACGATTATCTAGCCTTTATGCCAGTTCGGGATAGCCAGCTGACCATTATCGGAGCCAAGTACGAATTGACAGAGGAAAATTTTTTCTTTAAAAAAGTGTACGCTTCTAACGAATATATAGATAGGGAAGTTTCGGTAACTTGCCCAGATGGCTATGTCGTCGTGCTGCATAGTAAGGACAGGAGGTAGGATGGAGACTGTATTACTACTATTATTAATTGCTAACCTAGCTGGACTCTTTCTGATTTGGCAAAGGCAGGATAAGCAAGACAAGTACCTAGCCAAGAGCTTGGAGGATCAGGCAGACAATCTTTCAGACCAACTGGATTATCGCTTTGAACAAGCTAGGCAAGCCAGTCAGCTAGATCAAAAAGACTTGGAAGTGGCCGTCAGCGACCGTTTGCAAGAAGTGCGAATGGAGTTGCACCAAGGTCTGACTCAAGTTAGACAGGAGATGAACGAGAATCTCCTTCAAACCAGAGATAAGACCGACCAACGTCTCCAAGCCCTGCAGGAGTCCAATGAGCAACGTTTGGAACAAATACGTCAAACTGTCGAGGAAAAGTTAGAAAAGACCTTGCAGACGCGCTTGCAGGCTTCCTTCGAGACAGTTTCCAAACAACTGGAGTCTGTCAATCGTGGTCTTGGAGAGATGCAGACAGTTGCCCGCGATGTTGGTGCCCTCAACAAGGTTCTCTCTGGGACCAAGACGCGAGGGATTCTGGGAGAGTTGCAACTGGGGCAAATCATCGAAGACATCATGACTCCTGCCCAGTACGAACGAGAATTTGCAACGGTTGAAAACTCCAGCGAGCGAGTAGAGTACGCCATCAAGTTACCTGGCCAAGGCGACCAGGAATATGTCTACTTACCGATTGACTCCAAGTTTCCACTGGCAGATTATTACCGCCTAGAAGAAGCCTATGAAGCAGGTGACAAGGACGAGATTGAACGTTGTCGTAAATCTCTCCTAGCAAGTGTTAAGCGTTTCGCCAAGGATATCAAGAGCAAGTACATAGCGCCGCCTCGGACGACTAATTTTGGGGTTTTGTTTGTTCCGACAGAAGGACTTTACTCAGAGATTGTTCGCAATCCGGTCTTCTTTGATGATTTGAGACGGGAGGAGCAGATTATTGTCGCGGGTCCAAGTACCCTATCAGCCCTGCTTAATTCCCTATCAGTTGGCTTCAAAACTCTCAATATCCAAAAGAGTGCCGACCATATCAGCAAGACCCTAGCTAGTGTCAAGACCGAGTTTGGCAAGTTCGGAGGCATTCTGGTCAAGGCGCAAAAGCATCTCCAACATGCCTCTGGCAATATTGATGAATTATTAAACCGTCGTACTACAGCTATCGAGCGGACGCTCCGTCACATTGAGTTATCAGAAGGTGAGCCTGCGCTTGATCTACTCCATTTCCAAGAAGATGAGGAAGAATATGAAGATTAGTCACATGAAAAAAGATGAGCTGTTTGAAGGTTTTTACCTGATTAAGTCAGCTGACCTAAGACAGACGCGTGCTGGGAAAAACTACCTAGCCTTTACCTTCCAAGACGATAGTGGCGAGATTGAAGGGAAACTCTGGGATGCCCAACCTCATAACGTCGAGGCCTTTACCGCAGGGAAAGTAGTCCACATGCAGGGACGTCGAGAAGTTTATAACAACACTCCTCAAGTCAATCAAATCACGCTTCGCTTGCCTCAGCCTGGGGAACCCAATGATCCAGCTGACTTCAAGGTCAAGTCACCAGTCGATGTCAAGGAGATTCGTGACTACATGTCGCAAATGATTTTCAAGATTGAAAATCCTGTCTGGCAGCGTATCGTTCGTAGTCTCTACACCAAGTATGATAAGGAATTCTACTCCTATCCAGCTGCCAAGACCAACCACCATGCTTTTGAAACGGGTTTGGCCTATCATACAGCAACCATGGTGCGCTTGGCAGATGCCATTAGCGATATCTATCCTCAGCTCAATAAGAACCTCCTCTATGCCGGGATTATGTTGCACGACTTGGCCAAGGTTCTAGAACTCAGCGGTCCTGATCAGACGGAGTACACAGTGCGAGGCAATCTCATCGGTCATATCGCCCTCATCGATAGCGAAATTACCAAGACAGTTATGGAACTGGGCATCGATGATACTAGAGAAGAAGTGGTGCTACTGCGCCATGTCATCCTTAGTCACCATGGCTTGCTGGAGTATGGTAGTCCAGTCCGTCCACGCATTATGGAGGCAGAGATTATTCATATGATTGACAATCTAGATGCCAGCATGATGATGATGTCAACAGCTCTTGCTTTGGTGGATAAAGGAGAAATGACCAACAAAATCTTCGCTATGGACAATCGTTCCTTCTATAAACCAGATTTAGATTAATAATTTAAGAAAAACGAGCATTTTTTACGCAATAATGTTCGTTTTTTTATGTGAATGTGGTATAATGGATAAAATATCAAAATTAAATGGAATGGTAAATAAAAATGAAATTAAGAAGAAGTGATCGGATGGTTGTCATTTCCAACTATTTGATTAATAATCCATACAAACTAACCAGTCTCAACACCTTTGCAGAAAAGTACGAATCTGCTAAATCATCGATTTCAGAGGACATCGTGATTATCAAGCGTGCCTTTGAGGAAATCGAAATCGGTCATATTCAGACTGTGACTGGAGCAGGTGGTGGCGTTATCTTTACACCATCAATCTCGAGTCATGAAGCCAAAGAAATGATCGCAGACTTGCGTGACAAACTTTCAGAAAGCGACCGTATCTTGCCAGGTGGTTATATCTACCTGTCTGATTTGCTCAGTACACCTGCCATTTTGAAAAATATTGGGCGCATCATTGCCAAGAGCTTTATGGACCAAAAAATCGATGCCGTTATGACAGTAGCAACAAAAGGTGTGCCACTTGCAAATGCAGTTGCCAATGTCCTCAATGTTCCATTTGTCATTGTGCGCCGTGACTTGAAAATTACCGAAGGTTCAACGGTCAGCGTCAACTATGTTTCAGGTTCCAGCGGTGACCGTATTGAGAAAATGTTCCTTTCAAAACGCAGTCTCAAGGCAGGAAGTCGTGTCTTGATTGTGGATGACTTCTTGAAAGGTGGCGGAACGGTCAACGGGATGATTAGTCTCTTGCGTGAGTTTGACTCTGAACTAGCTGGTGTCGCAGTCTTTGCAGACAATGCCCAAGAAGAACGTGAAAAGCAGTTTGATTACAAGTCACTCTTGAAAGTAACCAATATTGATGTTAAGAACCAATCCATCGATGTTGAGATTGGAAATATCTTTGACGAAGACAAATAAGAGATAGAACTAAAGGTTGGAACGATTGTCCCAGCCTTTCTTTGCAAACAGAATAGAAGGATGCTTATGAAAACACCATTTATCAGCCGTGAAGATTTAGAAACAATTGTTGCAGAGTTCCCGACTCCTTTTCACTTGTATGATGAGAAGGGGATTCGCGAGAAAGCGCGAGCAGTCAACCAGGCCTTTGCTTGGAATAAGGGATTCAAAGAATATTTTGCAGTTAAGGCTACTCCAACCCCAGCCATCTTGAAAATCCTCCAAGAGGAAGGTTGCGGTGTGGACTGTTCTAGTTATGTAGAGCTCTTGATGAGCCATAAACTGGATTTTCCGGGTTCTGAAATCATGTTCTCTTCTAACAACACGCCTGACAAGGAATATGCCTATGCGCGTGAATTAGGTGCGACCATTAACTTGGATGCCTTTGAAGATATTGAACATCTGGAGCGAGCAGCAGGTATTCCAGAAATCATCTCTTGTCGTTACAATCCTGGAGGAGTTTTTGAGCTAGGAACAGACATCATGGACAATCCTGGAGAAGCCAAGTTTGGGATGACCAAGGACCAGCTTTTTGAAGCCTTTGCGAGTTTGAAGGAAAAAGGAGCCAAGACTTTTGGGGTTCACTCTTTCCTAGCATCCAATACCGTGACCCATCTCTACTACCCAGAGTTGGCGCGTCAGCTTTTTGAATTAGCCGTTGAAATCAAGGAAAAGTTGGGCATTTCACTAGACTTTATCAATCTTTCCGGCGGAATCGGAGTCAATTATCGTCCTGAGCAGGAGCCAAATGACATTGCTGTGATTGGTGAGGGAGTGCGTAAGGTTTATGAAGAAGTTCTTACACCTGCAGGACTTGGTCAGGTTAAGATTTTCACCGAATTGGGTCGCTTTATGTTGGCCCCTCACGGAGCTTTGGTCACAAGAGTCACTCATAAGAAAAAAACCTATCGTACCTATCTGGGCGTGGATGCATCAGCAGTCAACCTCATGCGCCCAGCCATGTATGGAGCCTACCACCATATCACCAATCTGACCCATCCAGATGAACCTGTTGAGGTGGTAGACGTGGTCGGTTCACTCTGTGAAAACAATGATAAATTTGCAGTGAACCGCGAACTACCTCATACAGAAATCGGTGATTTACTGGTGATTCATGATACAGGTGCACATGGATTCTCCATGGGTTACCAGTACAATGCCAAACTACGCTCGGCAGAAATTCTCTATACCGAAGAAGGAAAAGCCCGCCAAATCCGCCGTGCAGAGTGCCCTGAGGACTATTTTGCAACCTTGTATGGTTTTGATTTTGAATCGGATCAGTAAAAGAAATTGAAAATGAAAGTGAAAAACAGATTGCTTTCTAAAAAATAGACAAAAAAACCTTGTTTTTCACCTTACTCGTGATATAATAAAACTATAAAACGGTTTCAAGGAAGGTGACGATATGTCTGAAGAAACAATTGACTATGGACAAGTGACAGGAATGGTGCATTCGACAGAGAGTTTTGGGGCGGTAGATGGCCCTGGGATTCGGTTTATTGTCTTTTTGCAGGGCTGTCACATGCGTTGCCAGTACTGTCATAACCCCGATACATGGGCGATGGAGACCAATAAATCACGCGAACGGACAGTAGACGATGTTTTGTCAGAAGCCCTTCGCTACCGTGGATTCTGGGGAGACAAGGGAGGAATCACTGTTAGTGGTGGAGAAGCCCTCTTACAGATTGATTTCCTAATTGCCCTCTTTACCAAAGCCAAGGAAAAAGGAATCCACTGTACCTTGGATACCTGTGCCCTTCCGTTCCGTAATAAACCACGTTATCTCGAAAAGTTTAATAAACTCATGGCGGTGACAGACTTGGTTCTCTTGGATATCAAGGAAATCAACGAAGAACAGCATAAGATTGTCACAAGTCAAACCAATAAAAACATCTTGGCCTGTGCCCAGTACCTATCAGATATCGGGAAGCCTGTTTGGATTCGCCATGTGCTGGTTCCGGGATTGACAGACAGAGATGACGACTTGATCGAACTTGGTAAATTCGTCAAAACCCTCAAAAATGTTGACAAGTTTGAAATCTTGCCTTATCACACGATGGGTGAGTTCAAGTGGCGTGAACTTGGAATTCCTTATTCGCTTGAAGGGGTCAAACCTCCAACAGCAGACCGTGTCAAGAATGCCAAGGAATTGATGGATACAGAAAGTTACCAAGACTACATGAAACGTGTTCATGGATAAAAAAGAAGCCTGATGGAGACATCGGGCTTTTGTGATGCATAAAAAGCCTAGCCTTTCAGCTAAGCTTTTTTCTTATTTTCTAGAATGTTGTTTTCCAGCATTGCGTTTTTTATGTTTCTTATTGGTCATGATCGCAGTTGCTTGGTTTGGAGTGACATCTTTGCGTCCGCCTCCGCCTCCAGTTGAAAACGAACTTGCTTTTGGTGGGTTTTTGGCAAATTCTTCACGAACTTTTTTGCGAAGTTTTGGACGAACAACATAGTTAACGATGAACTGTTGGAGAATCATCATGAAACCACCGACAACCCAGTAAAGCGTCACACTGGCTGGTGAGAAGAGGGAGAAGACCACAATCATGAGTGGGCTCATGTAGATCATTTTCTTGAGCTGTTCTCTTTGCATCTCATCTTCTACGCCATGAAGCGAGAGGAGTGATTGGAGGTAGTAGAGGACACCAGCAAAGGCTACGAGGATCATACTTGGTGAACCAAGATCGATACCCAAGAAGGTAGAGCTAGCTACCCCTTCAGTGTGCTGGGCTGCAAAGTATATAGCAGAGAAGAATGGCATTTGAATGAGGATAGGGAAGCATCCTACACCACCTAACATGCTAATACCGTGTTCTTTCTGAGCAGCAAAAAGAGCTTGTTGAGCCTCAAGTTTTTCTTCCTGAGTTGTTGCCTCTTTAAGGCGTGTTTGATGTGGTTCAAGGACGTGTTTGAGAGCATTCATCTTTTCAGAGTGAAGTGTTGCCTTCCATGATTGGTAGATACCAAGTGGCAAGATAATCAAGCGCACGATTATGGTTACGATAATGATAGCCACACCAAAGCCTAGACCTTTATCAGTAGCGAAGTACTTGATAGCTTCTCCCATCGGAGCACCCAAGAAATCCCAAACGGGACCAATTGGCTTACCTGTTGCTTTGTCTACTTGGACACAGCCTGTCAAGACGAGTAGCATAGCCACTCCCATAGCAGAGAGGGCAAAACGTTTAATAGATTTCAATGTTTTCATTCCTTCTTTAAAAATTATACCTTTCTATTCTACTGTTTTTTTGTAAAATATACAATAGTTCTAGAGACCTAATTTGCGACTTTGAAGTCCGAATAGGATGAAAAGTTGCTCATTTGTACATCTAGATAGGTAACTTTTGAAAAAGGTGTAGGACCTTTTCGGATTTCTTGGATAAATTTTGCCATAGTGGCAGAGGAGTCTGCCTGAGCAAGAATTTCCACTGTGCCATCGTCGTTATTCCAGACACGACCAGTGATGCCACCGATTTCAAGAGCTAAAGTATAAACACCCCAGCGAAAACCAACACCCTGCACCCTGCCTTGGGCAATCATTCTAACCTTTTGCATACCAAACCCCTTTGATTGTGTTATAATATTTCTATGACTATTATAACCTCAAAAGCCAATTCTGTGGTAAAAAATGCCAAGAAATTACATCAAAAAAAATATCGAAAGTCTGCTTATTTGATTGAGGGCTGGCACTTGTTTGAAGAAGCTGTTCAAGCAGGAGTGACGATTGAAAAGGTCTTTGCCCTAGAAAGTTACCGAGATCAGCTAGCTGCTTTTCCTCAAACTATCTGGGTTTCAGAGGAGATTTTGCGGGATTTGGCAGATACGCAAACTCCTCAAGGGATTATTGCAGTGATTCAAAAAGAGGAAGTGGGACTGCCTGATCTCCATCAGGGTAAGTTTCTATTTTTAGAAGATGTCCAAGATCCTGGCAATGTGGGTACCATGATTCGAACGGCGGATGCTGCAGGTTTTACAGGGGTTATTGTTTCAGACAAGTCAGCAGATATCTACAGTCTCAAGACCCTGCGTTCCATGCAAGGAAGTCATTTTCACTTGCCTATCTATCGTATGCCTCTTGCCACCTTTGTAGAGGAGGCAAAGAAGAGCAATTTGCCTATTCTGGCAACGACCTTATCGAGAGATTCAAAGGATTATCGTGAGCTTTCTCCCTTAGAAAACTTTGCTTTAGTTATGGGAAATGAAGGACAGGGGATTAGTTCTGTCATGGTTGAGAGTGCTGATCAGCTGGTTCATATTGGTATGAAAGGTCGAGCAGAAAGTCTCAACGTGGCAGTTGCAGCAGGCATTTTGATGTTTTATTTCAGCTAATTTATAAAATCTTTGTTATAATCAAGACATATTTATAGAAAAAGGAGAATTAGAATGAATCAAACAATTATTCAAGAACGTTCAGGTCTCAATCAATTTTACGCTAAGGTTTACGCCTTTGTGGGCCTTGGGATTGGTCTATCGGCTCTCGTGTCAGCTTTGATGTTGACGGTCTTTCAGTCCCAATTGGTCTACTTTTTAATGCATGGCCGTCTCTGGTTGATGATTGCAACTTTTGCAGAACTTGCTCTAGTCTTTGTTGCAAGTAGCATGGCTGCCAAAAACAGCCCAGCAGCTCTTCCAGTATTTTTAGTCTATTCTGTTTTAAATGGCTTTACGCTTAGTTTTGTCGTAGCCTTCTATACACCTGGGACCGTATTATCAGCCTTTGTATCCAGCGCCCTTCTCTTCTTTGTCATGGCGGCAATCGGAATTTTCACTAAGAAAGATTTGAGTGGAATGGGACGAGCTTTGATGGCGGCGCTCGTTGGTCTCATCATTGCCATGGTTGTGAATCTATTTTTAGCCAATAGCTTCTTTGACTACATGATTAGTATTGCCATGGTCTTGGTCTTCTCAGGTTTGATTGCTTGGGACAACCAAAAGATTCGCTATGTTTATGAGCAGTCACGAGGACAAGTAGCGACAGGTTGGGTTATTTCAATGGCTCTCAGCATCTACCTAGACTTTATCAACCTCTTCCTTAGCATTTTACGTATCTTTGGTCGAAACGATTAATGAATGACAGAGTCAGTGTTCAAAAGAGCACTGACTTTTTCTTATTTACTCTTTTCTTTTCTTGGAAATAGGTGTATAATGCTTTTAACTAATTTTTGAGGAGCTGTTTATGAAGAAAAGTTTTATTCATCAACAAGAAGAAATTTCCTTTGTCAAAAACACTTTTACCCAGTATTTGAAAGATAAGTTAGAAGTTGTTGAAGTTCAAGGTCCTATCTTGAGCAAGGTCGGGGATGGGATGCAGGACAACCTGTCAGGTGTCGAAAATCCAGTATCCGTCAAGGTTTTGCAGATTCCAGATGAAACCTATGAAGTCGTTCACTCACTTGCCAAATGGAAACGCCACACCTTGGCTCGTTTTGGTTTCGGTGAAGGTGAAGGCCTGTTTGTTCATATGAAGGCCCTTCGTCCAGACGAAGATTCGTTGGACGCGACCCATTCAGTTTATGTGGACCAGTGGGACTGGGAGAAGGTTATCCCAAATGGTCAACGCAATATCGCCTATCTCAAAGAAACTGTTGAGAAGATTTACAAGGCTATTCGTCTGACAGAGCTAGCTGTAGAAGCGCGCTACGATATCGAATCCATCTTGCCAAAACAAATCACCTTTATCCATACAGAAGAGTTGGTGGAACGCTATCCAGACTTAACACCGAAAGAGCGTGAAAATGCGATCTGTAAAGAGTTCGGTGCTGTCTTCTTGATTGGTATCGGTGGCGAGTTGCCTGATGGAAAACCTCATGACGGCCGCGCACCTGACTATGATGACTGGACAACAGAGTCTGAAAATGGCTACAAGGGGTTGAATGGCGATATTCTCGTTTGGAACGAATCTCTTGGTTGTGCCTTTGAACTTTCATCAATGGGGATTCGGGTAGATGAGGACACCCTCCGTCGCCAAGTGGCTCTTACAGGAGACGAAGATCGTCTAGAATTGGAATGGCATAAAGCCCTGCTTAACGGCCTTTTCCCACTGACAATTGGTGGAGGTATCGGACAGTCTCGGATGGCCATGTTCCTTCTTCGTAAGAAACACATCGGAGAGGTTCAGACCAGTGTCTGGCCTCAAGAAGTCCGCGATACGTACGAAAATATTTTGTAGAGAATCGAACCGCAAGGTTCGGTTTTCTTTCTCTTTTTGCCTATAATTTGGTATAATAAACGGTATGAAAATCGTATCAGGAATCTACGGAGGGCGCCCCCTCAAGACGTTAGAAGGCAAGACGACGAGGCCGACATCGGATAAGGTGCGTGGAGCTATCTTTAACATGATAGGTCCCTATTTTGAGGGTGGTCGTGTCTTGGATCTCTATGCTGGCAGTGGTGGTCTGTCTATTGAAGCTGTGTCAAGAGGGATGTCCCATGCTGTCTTAGTGGAACGGGATCGAAAGGCGCAAGCTATCATCGCTGAAAATATCCAAATGACCAAGGAAGTTTCCAAATTTCAGCTCTTAAAGATGGAGGCTGAACGGGCCTTGGAGCAAGTGAATGGTCCTTTTGACCTGATCTTTTTAGACCCTCCCTATGCCAAGGAACAAATCGTTGCAGATATCGAAAAAATGGCAGAAAGAAACCTTTTCTCCGAAGAGATCATGGTTGTCTGTGAAACCGATAAGTCTGTAGAACTACCAGAAGAAATCGCCTGCTTAGGTATCTGGAAGGAAAAAATATATGGGATTAGTAAGGTGACGGTCTATGTCAGATAAAATTGGATTATTTACAGGTTCATTTGATCCGATGACAAATGGACATCTGGATATCATTGAACGTGCCAGCAAACTTTTTGATAAGCTCTATGTCGGGGTGTTCTACAATTCCCACAAACAAGGTTTTCTCCCTGTTGAAAATCGCAAACGAGCAGTCGAAAAAGCGGTGGCGCATTTAGATAATGTAGAGGTGCTGGCTTCTCATGACCAACTAGTCGTAGATGTTGCAAGAAGACTGGGTGCTAAGACCCTTGTCCGTGGCTTGCGAAATACCACCGACTTGCAATACGAGTCTAGTTTTGATTACTACAATCATCAACTGGCTCCAGAAATCGAAACCATTTACCTATATAGTCGCCCAGAGCATCTTTATATTAGCTCTTCAGCCATGAGAGAACTTCTGAAGTTTGGTCAGGAGATTCAGCAATATGTCCCAAACAGTGTTGTGGAGGAATTAGAACATGAAGAAAAAAACTAGATGGCCCTTATATGTCATCCTAGCACTAGTATTGACTTTTTTAGCCTTTGTAGTACCTTTACCTTACTACATAGAAGTTCCAGGTGGAGCGGAAGATATTCGTCGCGTTTTGAAAGTCAATGAAACAGAAGACACAGAACCAGGAGCTTACCAGTTTGTGACAGTTGGGATTCGACACGCCACCCTGTCGCATCTTGTCTATGCTTGGTTAACACCTTTCACAGATATTAGAAGTGCCAAGGAGACTACGGGTGGCTCTACTGATGCAGAGTTTATGCGAATCAATCAGTTCTATATGCAAACTTCTCAAAATATGGCCAAGTATCAAGGACTGAAGACGGCTGGAAAGGATATCGAACTCAAGTACCTGGGAGTTTACGTCTTGACCGTGACGGATAATTCGACTTTTAAAGGCATTCTGAACATTGCAGACACCGTGACGGCTGTTAATGACAAAACATTTGATAGTTCAAAAGACTTGGTCGACTATGTCAACTCTCAACAATTAGGGGACACGGTCAAGGTAACCTATGAAGAAGACGGAAAAGTCAAGTCTGCAGAAGGTAAAATTATCACTCTCGAAAACGGAAAAAACGGGATTGGGATTGGCTTGATTGACCGTACGGAAGTGACCAGTGATGTTCCCATTCGCTTTTCAACAGCTGGTATCGGTGGGCCAAGCGCCGGTCTCATGTTTAGTCTAGCTATTTACACTCAGATAGCAGATCCAGAACTTCGTAATGGTCGCGTCGTTGCGGGAACGGGAACCATTGATCGCGATGGAAATGTTGGCGACATCGGTGGAATTGACAAAAAAGTGGTTGCAGCCTCTCGTCAGGGAGCTAACATCTTTTTTGCTCCTGACAATCCAGTCACTGAGGAAGCAAAAAAAGCAGATCCCAATGCGAAAAGCAACTATGAAACAGCCCTAGAAGCTGCTAAAACGATCAAAACAGAGATGAAAATCGTTCCCGTTAAGACCTTGCAGGATGCGATTGATTACCTTAAAAACAATCCCTAATTCGTAGAAAAATTGAAAACTAGCGCGCAAGCGGATAAGATGGTATAATAGTCAAATGGTTCAATTATTATTCACTCTAAGTAGTCATATACTCTTTATTTATTTGAGTTTTTACCTTTTGAAGGATCTTGTGAGATGGGAAAAGGTTTTAAAAGTGACCGCTACTAACACAAAAAAAGTTCGTTTGTTGGTAGGTTTCTTTAGTATTGTGATGGGCTACATCTTGAGTTCATTCTTTATCGGTTTGTACCAACTGTGGCAAGAAGCACTTAGAGGACTATTATAAAATCAAAAGTAAAGGAAACAACTATGGAAAAAATTGTGGTTCAAGGCGGAGATAATCGTCTGGTCGGGAGTGTGACGATCGAGGGAGCAAAGAATGCAGTCTTGCCCTTGTTGGCAGCGACAATTCTAGCAAGCAAGGGTAAGACAGTCTTGCAGAACGTCCCAATCTTGTCAGATGTTTTCACCATGAATCAAGTGGTTCGAGGTCTGAATGCCAAGGTGGACTTTGATGAGGAAGCTCATGTTGTCGAGGTTGATGCGACTGGTGATATCACGGAGGAAGCTCCATACAAGTATGTCAGCAAGATGCGGGCATCCATCGTTGTCTTGGGACCAATCCTTGCTCGTGTAGGCCATGCCAAAGTTTCTATGCCAGGGGGATGTACCATCGGGAGTCGTCCAATCGACCTCCACCTCAAAGGTTTGGAAGCTATGGGGGCAAAGATTACCCAGACAGCTGGTTACATCGAAGCCAAGGCAGAACGCCTGCATGGTGCTCATATCTACATGGACTTCCCAAGTGTTGGCGCAACACAAAACCTGATGATGGCAGCGACTCTAGCTGATGGTGTGACGGTCATCGAAAATGCTGCGCGTGAGCCGGAAATTGTTGACCTTGCTATTCTCCTTAATGAAATGGGAGCCAAGGTCAAGGGAGCTGGTACCGAAACCATCACAGTGACTGGTGTTGAGGAACTCCATGGTACGACCCACAATGTGGTACAGGACCGTATCGAAGCCGGAACCTTTATGGTGGCTGCAGCTATGACTGGCGGAGATGTCCTCGTTCGCGATGCAGTCTGGGAACACAATCGCCCCTTGATTTCAAAACTCCTTGAAATGGGCGTTGAAGTGACAGAGGAATCAGAAGGCATTCGTATTCGTTCTCAACTTGAAAATCTCAAGGCTGTTCATGTAAAAACCTTACCACATCCAGGATTCCCAACAGATATGCAGGCGCAATTTACAGCTCTTATGACAGTCGCAAAAGGGGAATCCACCATGGTGGAAACGGTGTTTGAGAATCGCTTCCAACACTTGGAGGAAATGCGCCGTATGGGCTTGCACTCAGAGATTATCCGTGACACAGCTCGTATTGTTGGGGGACAGGCTTTACAGGGGGCAGAAGTTCTATCAACGGACCTTCGTGCTAGTGCGGCCTTGATTCTGACAGGTCTGGTAGCGCAAGGAGAGACAGTTGTTGGTAAATTAGTCCACCTTGACAGAGGTTACTACCGCTTCCATGAGAAGTTGGCTCAGCTAGGAGCGAAGATTCAGCGGATTGAGGCAAATGATGAAGAAGAATAAAAATATACGTTATGTACTCCGTCGCTTACTGTTGATTTTTATTGTACTCTTGCTGGGATTCCTTGCCTTAGGAATCGGCTTGATGATTGGCTACGGGATTCTAGGAAAGGGACAGGATCCATGGGCGATTTTGTCTCCAGCGAAATGGCAAGAATTGATTAGTAAATTTACAGGAAATTAGACTGGGAGGCCAGTCTTTTTCTAGAGATATAAGGAGAAAAATGGACAAAAAAACAAGACAAGCTCTGATAGGGTTACTTCTATTCTTACTCTTGGCTGCTGGAAGCTACTACATCAAGCAGATGCAGACAGCGCCAAACACCCCTAGAACCAAGGTTAGTCAGAAAAAACAAGCTTCAGAAGCTCCCAGTCAGGAGCTGGCTGAAAGTGTCTTAACTGAGTCAATCAAAAATCAAATCAAGGGGGGGCTCGAGTGGAATGGAGCAGGGGCCTTCATTGTCAATGGCAATAAAACCAATCTAGATGCCAAGGTTTCCAGCAAACCCTATGCGGATAATAAAACAAAGACAGTGGGAAAAGAAACAGTTCCAACTGTTGCCAATGCCATCTTATCCAAAGCGACTCGGCAGTATAAGAATCGTGAAGAGACTGGAAATGGCTCAACCTCTTGGACGCCACCAGGATGGCATCAGGTTAAGAATCTAAAGGGAGCCTACACACATGCAGTTGATAGAGGACATCTGCTGGGCTATGCCTTGATAGGTGGTTTGGATGGTTTTGATGCCTCTACCAGCAATCCCAAGAATATTGCAGTTCAGACGGCTTGGGCAAACCAAGCACAGGCTGAAGATTCGACAGGTCAGAACTACTATGAGAGTTTGGTCAGAAAAGCCTTGGACCAAAATAAGAGGGTCCGTTATCGGGTAACTCTCCACTATGCAACAAATGAGGATCTAGTTCCATCCGCTTCACAAATCGAAGCCAAGTCTTCAGATGGCGAATTGGAATTCAATGTCCTAATCCCCAATGTTCAAAAGGGAATCCAGCTTGATTACCAAACGGGTCAAGTAACAGTGACGGACTAGAAACAATAGATACAATAAAAATAGCTCCTTTGTCTTATAGAGGCAGGGGAGTTATTCTTTAAATGAAAAATAATGTGAATCCTGATGGATTTTATGATATAATGGAACACAAGATACTATTTTAGGAGAAGGACTATGGAAGACCCGAGCAGTCAGAATTTGTTGCTACAGTTTGTATTGTTATTTATCTTGACCCTGTTAAATGCTTTTTTCTCAGCCACTGAAATGGCGATGGTGTCACTAAACCGTTCCCGAGTGGAGCAAAAGGCAGAAGAGGGAGACAAACGTTACATTCGTTTGTTAAAGGTACTTGAAAATCCTAACCACTTTTTATCAACCATTCAAGTCGGTATCACCTTAATCACGATCTTATCAGGGGCAAAATTGGCAGATACACTTGGACAAGTAATTGCCTCTTGGATGGGGAATGGAGAAACAGCTTATGCCATTGCAAGTTTCCTCTCTTTGGCATTCTTGACCTACATCTCTATTGTTTTTGGTGAACTCTATCCTAAACGGGTTGCCCTTAATCTAAAAGATGCCTTAGCCATTCGCTCTGTTCCGATTATCATTGGGCTTGGGAAGATTGTCAGTCCCTTTGTCTGGTTGTTATCTGCTTCAACCAATCTCTTGAGTCGTTTAACGCCAATGACCTTTGATGATGCGGATGAAAAAATGACTCGAGATGAAATTGAGTACATGTTGACCAAAAGTGAGGAAACTTTGGATGCAGACGAAATCGAGATGTTACAAGGGATCTTCTCTCTAGATGAGCTGATGGCGAGAGAAGTCATGGTTCCTCGGACAGATGCCTTTATGGTGGACATTCAGGATGATAGTCAAACGATTATCCAAAGTATTTTAAAACAAAATTTCTCACGTATCCCTGTTTACGATGGGGATAAGGACAATGTGATTGGTTTGATTCATACCAAGCGTTTGCTAAACGCTGCCTATGCAGATGGCTTTGAAAATATTGTCTGGAAGAAGATCTTACAAGATCCACTCTTTGTTCCTGAAACTATTTTTGTGGATGACTTGCTAAAAGAATTGCGAAATACCCAAAGACAAATGGCCATTTTGCTCGATGAATACGGTGGTATGGCTGGTTTGGTAACTCTGGAAGATCTTCTAGAAGAGATTGTCGGAGAAATCGACGACGAGACAGACCGAGCAGAAATCGAAGTCCATCAAATCGGTGAGGACACCTATATTGCACAGGGAACCATGAATCTTAACGACTTCAATAACTACTTTGGTGTCGAACTAGAAAGCGATGATGTGGATACCATCGCCGGTTATTATTTGACGGGTGTTGGTACGATTCCAACAACTGAGAAAATCAGTTACCAACTGGTCAGTCAAAACAAACAAATCGTCCTGACCAATGATAAGGTGAAAAATGGACGTGTTACCAAGGTAAAAGTTCAAATTACAGAACTAGAACCTGAAGAAGAAACAGAATAAAGCAGTGACTTGAGTCACTGCTTTTTGTAAATCTAGATGGTAGATACAGTTATCCCCACTTATTAGGAATAACAGAAAAAGCCCGATTTTACGGGCTTTTCATTTGGTTAATTCCTGTTCATTCAGGTACTGAAAGGCGGTAGACGGATTTGAACCGACGATCAAGCTTTTGCAGAGCCGTGCCTTACCACTTGGCTATACCGCCTCAACGTTTATTATTATACCTTGAAAATCATTTCCCGTCAATAGTTTCTTATTCTAAAATCCAATTTAGGAAAACAGATGATGATCGAAGAAGTGAGAAAAAGCTTGTAAAAATCCCATTCTAAAGAGGGTCAGACTAGAAAGTATTTCTTGCAGAAACAAACAAAGAATGTAGAAATTTTGACAAATAGAAGTTTTTTGAGGAAATGCGCCTAAATATTCTGAAAATTCGTTTACTTTTTAAAAGATATATGTTATAATTTCCAATAAGCCTAAATTTTTCAAGAGGAGTTAAAAACATGAAAAAAAGTAGAGTATTTGTCGCAGCAGGAATTGCCCTATTAGCAACTGGCGTTTTAGTTGCTTGCGGTTCTTCAAAATCATCTGATTCAACAGCGCCAAAAAATTATGGTTATGTTTATACAGCTGATCCAGAAACGTTGGATTACCTCATTTCAGGGAAACAAAGTACTAAGGTTGCCACTTCAAATGGTATCGATGGTCTTTTCACAAACGATAAGTATGGGAACCTAGTTCCTGCAGTTGCAGAAGACTGGTCCGTTTCAAAAGATGGTTTGACTTATACTTACAAGATTCGTAAAGGAGTCAAATGGATGACATCTGACGGAGAAGAGTACGCAGAAGTTACTGCCAAAGACTTTGTAAATGGTTTGAAACACGCAGCTGATAACAAGTCAGAAGCTCTTTACCTAGCAGAAAATTCTGTTAAAGGTTTGTCTGATTATTTATCAGGCAATTCAAAAGATTTTTCTTCAGTAGGTGTAAAGGCAGTTGATGATTATACTCTTGAGTATACTTTGAACCAACCAGAACCATACTGGAACTCTAAGATGGCTTATTCAATCTTCTGGCCATTGAACGAAGATTTTGAAAAATCAAAAGGAGCTGACTTTGCTAAAGCAACAGACCCTACATCCTTGCTTTACAATGGTCCATTCTTGCTGAAAGGGTTGACTGCTAAGTCTTCTATCGAGTTCGCTAAAAATGAAAACTACTGGGACAAAGACAATGTTCATCTCGATAAAGTTACTCTTGCTTTCTATGATGGATCAGACCAAGAGTCGCTTGAGCGTAACTTTACAAGCGGAGCTTATAGCTATGCCCGTCTCTTCCCTACAAGTTCAAACTACTCTAAGGTAGCAGAAAGCTACAAGGAAAATATCTACTACAATCCATCAGGACCTGGTATTGGTGGTTTGGGTGTGAATATTGACCGTCAAGGATACAAATACACTTCTAAGACAACTGACGAGGAGAAGACTTCTACTAAGAAAGCCCTTCTTAACAAAGATTTCCGTCAGGCTTTGAACTTTGCCTTTGACCGTACGTCTTACTCAGCACAAATTAATGGTAAAGAAGGCGCTCCTCTTGCAGTTCGTAACCTCTTTGTGAAACCTACCTTTGTCTCAGCAGGCGAAAAAACTTTCGGTGACTTGGTAACTGAAAAGATGGCTGCTTATGGTGATGAATGGAAGAACGTAAACTTTGCGGATGGTCAAGATGGACTCTTCAACGCCGATAAAGCTAAAGCAGAATTTGCCAAAGCTAAAACTGCATTGGAAGCAGAAGGTGTGAAATTCCCTATCCACTTGGATATCCCAGTAGACCAAACTTCTAAAGCCTATATTGCACGTATCCAATCCTTCAAACAATCTGTTGAAACAGTACTTGGTGAAGGCAACGTAGTCATTGATATCCAACAAATTTCTAAAGATGAGTTGAACAACATCACTTACTACGCAGCTAGCGCAGCAGCAGAAGATTGGGATCTTTCAGGTGCTGTTGGATGGAACCCTGACTATGAAGATCCATCAACTTACCTTGATATCTTGAAGACAACGAATGCTGAACAAACAAAAACATACATGGGTTACGAAGGTGCAGATAATGCTGCAGCGGCTCAAGTTGGTTTGAAAGAATACGATAAGCTAGTTGATGAAGCTGCTAAGGAAACCAACGACTTGAATGTTCGTTATGAAAAATATGCGGCTGCCCAAGCTTGGTTGACAGATAGCTCACTCTTCTTGCCAGCTATGTCATCAAGTGGTGCTGCACCAATCATTTCTCGTGTTGTACCATTCACAGCATCTTACAGTCAATCTGGAGATAAGGGATCAGACGTATACTTCAAGTATATTCAGTTACAAGATAAGGTTGTAACAAAAGCTGACTATGAACAAGCTCGTGAAAAATGGCTCAAAGAGAAAAAAGAATCAAACGAAAAAGTTCAAAAAGAATTGGCTAACCACGTTAAATAAATAACTCTCAAGAGAACTTTCTCTCCATGAGGAGAAGGTTCTTTTGGGATTTTAAAAGGAAACGATATGAAGAAATATATTTTTATGCGTGTATTGCGTTCATTGTTGTCTATTTTCTTGGTGACAACATTGACCTACACAATTATCTATACGATGGTTCCTCGAAAATTGATTTTCAAGCAGGATACCAACTATAACAAGATTGCAACGACGCCGGACAAGCGGGATAATTATGAAAATACCGTTTATGAGCGGATGGGCTATATCGAGTACTACGATACCAAGGAGTTGCAAGAAAAAGCTAGCACGATAGACTCATCTGTAACAGTAGATGCCAATGATACCAACAAGGCAATCTACGAAAAATACATCAACCAACTAGGAAATGGTTGGACGCTAGGTGTATTCTCAGAAAGTGGTCAATTCTATGCTACGCGTGAAATTCCGATTTTTGAACGTGTTTTCAAATTCTATGCCAACTTGATTGATATTGATCATACAAACAAGATTCAAGACCCTGAAAATCCAAACTTGCAACGCTATCTTCGTTTTGAGAATGACCCTGCTATCGGTTGGTCATTGGTTGGTTCAGGTACAAAACACAAATACCTTTTGTATTTCAACAATCAATTCCCATTTGTACACCAAAACTTTGTGAACATTAACTTGGGTGACTCTTACCCAACTTATGCAAACACACCAGTGCTTCAAGTTATCACACAAGGTCAGGGACAAACTAAGACATCAGAAGTTCAATTCCCTATGGGTAAAAAGACTTCATCTGTAGATATTTACTCTCGTACCTACAAATCTCCAAGTCAAGCAGATGCGCGTGAGGTAGCCAACTATGGTAAAGACGATCCATATACAGCTACAGAAAGTAACTATCAATACCCATCAATGATTGCAAGCTCAGCGGTTGCTGGTTTGATTGGTTTGATCATTTCGTATGCGATTGCGATTCCTCTTGGATCTGCCATGGCTCGCCACAAGAATACTTGGATTGATAGCTTCTCGACAGGTGCTCTAACCTTCTTGCTTGCACTTCCAACGATTGCCTTGGTTTATATCGTCCGCTTGATTGGATCATCCATTGGTCTGCCTGACTCATTCCCTATTTTGGGTGCTGGAGATTGGCGTTCTTATGTCTTGCCAGCAGTTATTCTAGGTTTGTTGGGTGCACCAAGTACGGCTATCTGGATTCGTCGTTACATGATCGACTTGCAATCTCAGGACTTCGTTCGTTTTGCTCGTGCAAAAGGTTTGTCTGAAAAAGAAATTTCAAATAAACACATCTTTAAAAATGCCATGGTTCCTTTGGTTTCAGGTATTCCTGGTGCTGTAATCGGGGTTATCGGTGGTGCAACATTGACAGAAACGGTCTTCGCTTTCCCAGGTATGGGTAAAATGTTGATTGACTCTGTTAAGGCATCAAACAACTCAATGGTAGTTGGTCTTGTCTTCATCTTCACATGTATTTCTATCTTCTCACTCTTTGTAGGAGACATCTGGATGACCATGCTTGATCCACGTATTAAATTGACAGAGAAAGGAGGCAAATAATGTCAACAATCGGAAAAGAAAAATTTCAGTTCGTAAAACGTGACGATTTTGCCTCTGAAACAATTGACGCCCCTGCCTATTCATACTGGGGTTCTGTATTTAGACAATTTCTAAAGAAAAAATCAACAGTCATTATGTTGGGGATTTTGGTTGCCATTATCTTGATGAGCTTTATTTATCCAATGTTCTCAAACTTTGACTTTAACGATGTAAGTAAGGTCAATGACTTTTCTGCTCGTTTTATCAAACCCAATGCTGAACATTGGTTTGGTACAGATAGTAATGGTAAATCCTTGTTTGACGGGGTTTGGTTTGGTGCGCGTAACTCTATCCTCATCTCTGTCATTGCAACTTTTATCAACCTTGTAATTGGGGTTATTGTTGGTGGAATCTGGGGAATTTCAAAATCTGTTGACCGTGTCATGATGGAAGTTTATAACATTATTTCAAACATTCCATCTCTCTTGATTGTCATTGTCTTGACTTACTCAATCGGTGCTGGTTTCTGGAATCTGATTTTTGCCATGAGTGTGACAACTTGGATTGGGATTGCTTATATGATTCGTATCCAAATCATGCGTTACCGTGACTTGGAATACAACCTTGCTTCTCAAACACTTGGAACACCAACCTTTAAAATCATCGTTAAAAATATCATGCCACAATTGGTATCTGTTATTGTTTCTACGATGACCTTGATGTTGCCAAGCTTCATCTCTTATGAAGCCTTCCTTTCCTTCTTTGGATTGGGATTGCCTGTAACAGTGCCAAGTCTGGGACGCTTGATCTCAGATTACTCACAAAACGTTACGACCAACGCTTACTTGTTCTGGATTCCATTGACAACCTTGATCTTGGTGTCTCTTTCTCTCTTCGTTGTTGGTCAAAACCTAGCGGATGCTAGTGATCCACGTACACATAGATAGGAGTAGACATGACAAAAGAAAGTAATGTAATTTTGACTGCTCGTGATATTGTCGTGGAATTTGACGTTCGTGACAAAGTTCTGACGGCTATCCGAGGAGTTTCTCTGGACCTGATTGAAGGAGAAGTTCTTGCCTTGGTAGGTGAGTCCGGTTCCGGTAAATCTGTTTTAACAAAAACCTTTACAGGGATGTTAGAAGACAATGGACGTATTGCCCAAGGAAGCATCGACTATCGTGGACAAGACTTGACCGCTCTTACTTCTAACAAGGAATGGGAGAAGATTCGTGGTGCTAAAATTGCGACCATCTTCCAAGATCCTATGACAAGTTTGGACCCAATCAATACAATCGGTAGCCAAATCACTGAAGTGATCGTTAAACACCAAGGGAAAACAGCTAAGGAAGCCAAAGAGATGGCAATCGACTATATGAACAAGGTCGGAATCCCAGATGCTGAAAAACGTTTTGAAGAGTATCCTTTCCAATATTCTGGAGGGATGCGCCAACGTATCGTTATTGCGATTGCCCTTGCCTGTCGTCCAGATATCTTGATCTGTGACGAGCCAACAACGGCTCTTGATGTAACCATTCAAGCACAAATCATTGATTTGCTTAAAACCTTGCAAAATGAGTACCACTTTACCATTATCTTTATCACCCATGACCTTGGTGTGGTAGCAAGTATTGCGGATAAGGTAGCGGTTATGTATGCTGGTGAAATTGTAGAATACGGTACTGTTGAGGAAGTCTTCTACGATCCACGTCATCCATATACTTGGAGTCTCTTGTCTAGCTTGCCTCAGCTTGCTGACGATAAAGGGGAATTGTACTCTATCCCTGGAACACCACCGTCTCTTTATACTGAGTTGAAAGGTGATGCCTTTGCCCTTCGTTCAGATTATGCGATGCAAATTGACTTTGAACAGAAAGCACCTCAGTTTTCAGTCACTGATACCCATTGGGCTAAGACTTGGTTGCTTCATGAGAATGCTCCTAAAGTTGAAAAACCTGGAGTCATTGCAGATTTGCATGACAAGATTCGTGATAAAATGGGCTTTGCTCATCTAGAAGACTAGGAGGAAGGAAATGTCTGAAAAATTAGTAGAAATTAAAGATTTAGAAATTTCCTTCGGTGAAGGAAGTAAGAAGTTTGTCGCGGTTAAAAACGCCAACTTCTTTATCAACAAGGGAGAAACTTTCTCTCTTGTTGGTGAGTCTGGTAGTGGGAAAACAACGATTGGTCGTGCCATTATTGGTTTAAATAATACTAGTAAAGGTGAGATCATCTTTGATGGTCATAAGATTAATGGAAAAAAATCTCATAAGGAATCATCAGACTTGATCCGTCGTATCCAGATGATTTTCCAGGACCCTGCAGCTAGCTTGAATGAGCGTGCGACAGTTGACTATATCATCTCTGAAGGTCTTTACAACTACCACTTGTTTAAAGATGAAGAGGATCGAAAAGAAAAAGTTCAAAAGATGATTCATGAAGTTGGACTTTTGAAAGAACACTTGACCCGTTATCCACATGAGTTTTCTGGTGGTCAGCGCCAGCGTATCGGGATTGCCCGTGCCCTTGTGATGGAACCTGATTTCGTTATTGCGGATGAGCCAATTTCAGCCTTGGACGTATCAGTGCGTGCGCAAGTCCTGAACTTGCTCAAGAAGTTCCAAAAAGAGTTGGGCTTGACCTATCTCTTTATCGCCCATGACTTGTCAGTTGTTCGCTTTATCTCAGATCGTATCGCGGTTATCTATAAGGGAGTTATCGTCGAAGTGGCGGAGACAGAGGAATTGTTTAACAATCCTGTCCACCCATATACTCAGGCGCTTCTATCTGCTGTACCGATTCCAGATCCAATCTTGGAACGCAAGAAAGTCTTGAAAGTTTACGATCCTGACCAACATGACTATGAGACAGACAAGCCGTCTATGGTGGAAATCCGTCCAGGTCACTATGTTTGGGCCAATCAAGCAGAACTTGCTCGTTACAAGAAAGTTCTTAAAGATTAAACAAATTAGGAGAGGACCGAAAGGTCTTCTCATTTTTAATAGAAAAATTCCCCTTCTACTAGCTTGTAAAAGGGGGATTGTATTGTAATTAACGTTTAGACCAGGTACGGTTCATAAAGAGCAGCAAAATTGGGTATATCTCTAAGCGACCTGCAATCATTGCAAAGGAGAGGAGGATTTTAGAGATGGGACTAAAGATGGAAAAACTCGAGGTTGTACCTAGAATAGGTCCGATATTGTTAAAACAGCTGAAGACCGCACTGGTTACGACTAGAAAATCATTGCTATCAAGACTGACGATAAAGATGAGAGAGAGAATAATCATCATATAGATAGCAAAATATTTCAGAATTTTGTGCTGGGTATCCTTATCAATCACAGTTTTATTGACGTGTAGAGTCAAAACACGGTGAGGAGATAAAGTGGACAAAATCTGATTTTTTGCGATTTTAGAGAGGATAAGTCCTCTGATCACCTTAAGACCACCTGCAGTTGAGCCAGCTGATCCACCGATTCCCATGAGGAAGAGGAGGATAAATTGGGAGAAGAGGGGCCAGTTGGTAATATCTCCGTAACCAAAACCTGTTGTCGTGATGATATTGGAAACCTGGAAGAAGGCCATTTCAACACTTTTAGAGACACCTTGATAGAGGTGGAGCGTATTGAGAGTAATCAAGCCTGTAGAAACTAGGACAATGATGATATATGCTCGTAGTTCTTCATCTCCAAAGAAAGCCTTAACCCGACGGAGCATGAGGTAGTAGTAGAGATTGAAGTTAACGCCAAAAACTAGAACTCCGATACTAACTAGATAGGTGATGAGTGAGCTACCGTAGTGGGCAATTCCGTCGTTATAGACGGTAAAGCCCCCAGTTCCTGCTGTTCCCATAGCGATGACAAAACTATCATAGAGAGGCATACCTGCTAGGCAGTAGATAACCACAAAAAGGGAGAAGAGAGCCAGATAAAGCAGATAGAGAATCTGGGCAGTGTTTTTTAGTTTGGATACGACCTTGCCAAAGACGGGTCCAGGGACCTCAGCCTTCATCACCTCCAAGTGACTATTCTTGGCATTGTCCATAATGGCAAGCGCAAAGACGAGCACCCCCATCCCTCCAATCAAGTGGGTGAAACTTCTCCAGAAGAGGAGGGAACGAGTGAGGACGGAAACATCGTTCAGAATAGTTGCTCCTGTAGTTGTAAATCCAGAACTGATTTCAAAGAAGGCATCGATGATGCTGGGGATTTGTCCTGAAAAGACAAAGGGGAGGCCACCAAAGAAAGACCATAGAATCCAACAGAGAGCAACAATTAAGACCCCTTCCTTGGCATAAATCCGCTGATTTTTCGGTTTCCGTAAAACGCCTAGACCACCGAGAAGGACTAAAATTCCAATCGTAGAAAAGAGAGCGATAAATACTTGACTGGATTCTTGGTAATAGATCGCTACACTAACAGGAACTAAGAGAAGAACAGCCTCAATCAAGAGAAGTTTTGAGAGGAGGTAACGAATCATACTTTTATTCATTTTTTACCTCTCAATCAAATCATAAATTTTGGTGATATTTGGCAATAAGGTCGTCACGAGTAACTTGTCTCCCACCTCAAGCATATCCTCTCCAGTAGGGAAGATTGTTTTTCCTTTTCGGATAATGGCTGCAATGAGAACCCCTTTTTTCAATTTCAACTGTGATAGAGGTTTGGCAGTCATTTTATTAGCTTCCTTGATTTGGAATTGGAGAGTTTCAATTTGACCATTTGCGAGATGGTGCATGGCTTGAAGATCTGAATACTGAGCGTTTACTCGACCACGGATAAAGTGCATAATGGTATCCACTGCGATGCTTTTTGGTGTGATGATACTCGAAAAATCAGGCGCGTGGATAATCTCTAGAAGGCTTGTTCGGTTGACCTTGGTGATATTCTTATGGACGCCAACTCGGTCAAGAAACATTGAGGTGATGATATTTTCCTCATCAACCCCAGTTAAGGTTGCGACTGCATCATAGTGGGGAGCACTTTCTTCCAGCAAAATGTCTTTTGCAGTTCCATCCCCTTGGACAATATAGAGATTGGGGAACTTTTCGCTGAAGAAACGAGCTCTTTCAGGATTGATCTCGATGACCTTGGTATCAATGCGACTGTCTTTTAAAATGCCGAGTAGATAATAAGCGATCTTTCCAGCCCCGACGATAAGCAAGCTTTTCACTGCACGAGATTTAAAATAGTTATGGAAAAGCATCATATCTACACGATTTCCCGTAACAAAAATCCTATCCTTGTCTTGGATAATAACATCACCGCTTGGAATCATCAGTTGATGATCTCTCTCCATGGCACAGACAATGACATTGCCAAACTTTTTACGGAAATCTGAGATTGGCATTTGACAAAGACCGCTAGAATCCTTGACAACAAACTCCATGAGACTGACCCGACCTCCAGCAAATCGTTCGACAGAGAGGGCATTAGGGAAATCAATGATATTTGAGATCGCACGCGCTGCCAGGAGTTCTGGGTTAACGATAAGTGAAAATCCAAGAATATTTTTCTCTTTAAAATAGGCATTAGAGTATTCAGGATTTCGCACCCGAACGATGGTTTCTTTAGCCCCCATTTTTTTAGCAAGTACCGCTGAAATCATATTCACTTCATCGTATTCGGTTAGGGCGATAAAGATATCGCACTCTTGAACACTGGCTTGCTCCAAGATGGCAAAGTCAGCACCATTTCCAAGGAGTCCTATGATATCAAAGCGACTGACAATGTGATTGAGGACAGCCTCATCTTGTTCGATGAGGACAACGTCATGGTTTTCTGCAACCAGTGAACGACAGAGGGCGAAACCAACTTTCCCTCCACCAACAAGGACAATTTTCATATAAAAAACCTACTTTTTCATGATGTAACTATCATACCCTTTTTTAGCAAAAAATGCACTTGCTAAGGCGATTTTTAGGGGAAGAAAGGCCTTTTTCAAGTTTTGAAGATACATTTGCTTAATTTCTATAACGATGTCTCCGATTTGAAGCGATTTGACTCTTTTACCATACCTTTTCAGAAAGGGAATGACCAAACATGAAAATATCATCAAAAAAAGTAAAAAAATCAAGTCGTTTCTATTGACAATGATTCTGAAAGTGTTATACTAAGAAAGTAGTTTCGCTGATTTACTTCAAACCTGTTGTGAGGTAAGTTAACGATGCCTTAACCACGCTGTTTGCTGAGCTTGACTCCGGGCAGTGTGGCTATTTTTTTGCAATGATAAAAGGAAACCCGTAATGACAAATCACATTGTATTATTTGAACCTCAGATTCCACAAAATACAGGTAACATTGCGCGTACTTGCGCTGCGACCAATTCTCCCCTTCACATCATCAAACCGATGGGATTTCCGATTGATGATCGCAAGATGAAGCGGGCTGGTTTGGACTACTGGGATAAGTTAGAGATTTATTTTTATGACAGTTTGGAAGATTTCATGTTTCGAATGAAGGGCAAAATCTATCTGATTTCAAAATTTGCGGAAAAGGTCTATTCTGAAGCAGATTTATCGACGGATGAGGACCATTATTTTCTCTTTGGACGTGAAGACAAGGGTTTGCCTGAGGACTTTATGAGAGAACATCCTGAGAAAGCACTCCGTATTCCTATGAATGATGAACATGTCCGCAGTCTCAATGTGTCTAATACCGTCTGCATGATTGTTTATGAAGCACTCCGTCAGCAAAATTTTGCAGGTCTTGAGCTTGTTCACACCTATGAAGCAGATAAATTGAAATAATCAAAATGCTTGCACTTGCAAGCGTTTTTTGTTATGATAAAGGGGTCTTCAGGGCTGGGTGAGATTCCCGACCGGCGGTAAATTTGACTAGCTATTTTAGCTTTCTCGTCGTTGTCTTGTCTCGATATACTTTAAGTATTATCTTCGACTGCGACGCCTAGATAAATCTAAAATATCTTGGCCAAATAAGTCCGCGAGCGCAAGCTGATGTGGTGCGATTCCACAACCGACAGTATAGTCTGGATGGGAGAAGACGAAAGAATAGCTTTGTCTGTTCTGATGAGTTTATAGATAAATTGCAACCGCTTGCTCAAAAGAGTGAGGGGGAACTTTTGGGATATAAAAAGTGAGAATAGATAGAGGGATCCTTTCCAACTTCTTCTGATTTTATAGAAAATTGGAGGAACCTGTTATGACAAACACACGTCGACTTTCGACCATTGCGATTTTATCAGCCATTTCATTTGTGCTGATGTACTTTGACTTTCCGCTCTTGCCAGCGGCGACCTTCCTCAAGATCGAGTTTAGTATCTTGCCAGTCCTTGTGGGCTTGGCGGTGATGGATTTGCCTGCTGCTCTAGGGATTCTCTTGCTGCGATCACTCTTGAAGTTGCTTCTCAATAGCCAAGGAGTGAACACTTACATTGGCTTGCCAATGAATATTGTAGCCTTGGGAGTTTTTGTTATCGCTTTTGGTTTGATTTGGAAAAAGGAACGCAGCACCCTTCGTTTCCTACTAGCATCTCTAGCGGGAACGGTCGGCTTGACTGCGGCTATGTTGATTCTCAACTATGTCTATGCTGTTCCTTTGTACGCGCAGTTTGCCAACTTTGATATTGGAAAAATTTTGGGACTTTCCAACTACCTAATGACCATGGTTTTACCTTTTAACTTGATTGAGGGTATCATCTTTGCCGTTTCATTCTGGTTGTTGTACGTCCTCTTGAAACCAACCTTAAAACATTATGAGAGATAAGCAAACATTTTTAATGAAGGGCAGTTTTGCCCTTTTACTTTTCGTCCTTCTTGGCTATATGGTTAAGTTCTATCCTGAAACACTGGTCGGTTTTGATCAACCAATTCAGACTGCTCTTCGTGGGGATTTGCCAGATTATTTGACGGTTCTGTTCCGTGCCCTTACGCATTTGATTGATATCCCAGTAATCATCACCTGGGTTGCCATCGCAGCCTTTATCTTTTATCGTAAGCAGTGGAAGATAGAAAGCTACTTCATGGCGGGTAATCTAGCCTTAGCCGGTCTTTTAATCGTGACCTTTAAAAACATCTACCAGCGCCCACGGCCAGCCATTTTACACTTGGTAGAGGAGAAGGGATTTTCTTTTCCAAGTGGCCATTCTCTGGCAGTGACGCTGATGGTAGGTACTCTGATTGTCATTCTCAGTCAACGGATTAAAGATCCGGTTTGGAGAAAAGTTGTGCAAATTGTCCTTGGCTTCTACCTCGTCAGTGTGCTTCTATCTCGGGTCTATCTGGGAGTTCACTACCCATCAGATGTGCTTGCCAGTTTCTGTGTGGGCTTGGGAGTCTTGTTTATCGAATTTCCTTTCTATGACAAGCTTCGCTTCCAATGGCGATTTAAAGGTAAGCAGAAGTGAGTATCAAATTCCTTTGAGGAGAAAGAGATGAGAGTCAATATAACAGATCTCCATCCGACTCAACTATACTTATCAGAAAAGAAGTTACAAGATATCCAGACGCTTTATCAGTCGGCAGAAATAATCAATATTGCTCCAATCAGTGTTCTTGCATTCGGAGACTGCTTGCTGATTACAGACGGGCATCACAGGGCTTATCAGGCTTTATTGGCAGGTAGGGATACAATTTCTGCTGAGTGGGATAGAGATGGTGGCGATGAACTATATCATCTCTATGCGCAAGCTTGCGAGGAAAGAAAGATTTACTCTGTTCTGGATTTAAAAAAACATATCGTATCTCAAGATGAGTATGAAGCAAAATGGTATAACTGGTGTGATGGTTTTAATCAAGCAGCAACTCTTTTATTGAAAAGGAAAGCAGATGGAACAAATCCTAAAAATAGGTAATGCATTATGTCTTGTTCCTTTTTATATTGAAATTAGTCTAATCTAACTTGTTTTTTAACTAAAAATCTGATAAACTAAGTAGTAATTGAATAGGAATCTGCAAGACTAGTATCTCAGGAGAAGTATATCAGGGAGGAGAGCCGTGACTGAAAGCTCTCTATATGAAAGCTGGGTGAATTCACTTGCCTATGGATTCAGAAATAAAGGTCTGACTTGTCAGATAAAAACGGATGGTACCGCGTGTCAACGCTCCGAGTGGAGTTTTTGGCATGTGGTTTTCTTTTTATCTACGAGAGACTGATGGAGGAATTATGTCAACTATTGAAGAACAATTAAAAGCGCTTCGTGAAGAAACGCTAGCTAGCTTGAAGCAGATTTCTGCTGAAAATGAAAAAGAGCTGCAAGAATTGCGCGTCTCTGTCCTTGGTAAAAAAGGTTCCCTTACTGAAATCCTGAAAGGGATGAAAGACGTTTCTGCAGAAATGCGTCCAATCATCGGGAAACACGTCAACGAGGCTCGTGATATTTTGACAACTGCATTTGAAGAATCAGCTAAGCTCTTGGAAGAAAAGAAAGTGGAAGCTCAACTAGCAAGTGAGAGCATTGATGTTACGCTTCCAGGTCGTCCAGTTGCGACTGGTCACCGTCACATCCTCACACAAACTAGTGAGGAAATTGAAGACATCTTCATCGGGATGGGTTACCAAGTAGTGGATGGTTTTGAAGTAGAACAAGACTACTATAACTTTGAACGTATGAACCTTCCAAAGGATCACCCAGCTCGCGATATGCAGGACACTTTCTATATCACTGAAGAAATCTTGCTCCGTACTCATACGTCTCCAGTTCAGGCGCGTGCCATGGATGCCCATGATTTTTCGAAAGGTCCTTTGAAGATGATCTCACCAGGACGCGTTTTCCGTCGTGACACGGACGATGCGACCCACAGTCATCAATTCCACCAAATCGAAGGCTTGGTTGTAGGGAAAAACATCTCTATGGCGGACCTGCAAGGAACGCTACAGTTGATTGTGCAAAAGATGTTCGGTGAAGAGCGTCAGATCCGTCTGCGTCCATCTTATTTCCCATTCACAGAGCCATCTGTTGAAGTGGATGTTTCCTGCTTCAAGTGTGGTGGAGAAGGCTGTAACGTATGTAAGAAAACAGGTTGGATCGAAATTATGGGTGCCGGTATGGTTCACCCACGTGTCCTTGAAATGAGTGATATCGATGCGACTGTTTATTCTGGCTTTGCCTTTGGTCTTGGACAAGAGCGTGTAGCCATGCTCCGTTACGGAATCAACGATATCCGTGGATTCTATCAAGGAGATGTCCGCTTCTCAGAACAGTTTAAATAAGATTGAAACCTGAAACACAGTCCTATACAGTCGCTCACATTTCATATAGTTAAAAAAGAAATGACTGACTCGAAGAAAAAGAAAGGAATTGAAAAGATCTTACTTGGTGGGATCTTAGAATCAGAATTATGTTAGTATCTTATAAATGGTTAAAAGAGTTGGTGGACATTGATGTGCCATCACAAGAGTTGGCTGAGAAAATGTCAACTACAGGGATTGAGGTCGAAGGTGTCGAATCACCGGCTGCCGGTCTCTCAAAAATTGTCGTCGGTGAGGTCTTGTCTTGCGAAGATGTGCCAGAAACACACTTGCATGTCTGTCAGGTTAACGTTGGCGAAGAAGAAGCCCGTCAGATCGTTTGTGGTGCACCGAATGTACGTGCTGGGATCAAGGTCATGGTAGCTCTTCCAGGAGCTCGTATCGCTGACAACTACAAGATTAAAAAAGGGAAAATCCGTGGTTTGGAGTCACTTGGAATGATCTGTTCCCTTGGTGAATTGGGAATTTCTGACTCTGTTGTGCCAAAGGAATTCGCAGATGGCATTCAAATCTTGCCAGAAAATGCCGTTCCAGGTGATGAAGTCTTCTCATACCTAGACTTGGATGATGAAATCATCGAGCTCTCCATCACGCCTAACCGTGCGGACGCCCTTTCTATGCGTGGGGTTGCTCACGAAGTAGCAGCTATCTATGATAAGGCAGTTAACTTTAAAGAATTTCCCTTAACAGAAACAAATGAATCTGCAGCAGATGCTCTTTCTGTAGGCATTGAGACAGACAAGGCACCTTACTATGGGGCTCGTATCTTGGACAATGTGAGCATCGCACCAAGTCCACAATGGTTGCAAAACCTCCTCATGAATGAAGGCATCCGTCCAATCAATAACGTAGTGGACGTGACAAACTACATCTTGCTTTACTTTGGTCAACCGATGCACGCCTTTGACTTGGATACCTTTGAAGGAAGCGAGATTCATGTGCGTGAAGCGCGTGCTGGTGAAAAATTGGTGACCTTGGACGGTGAAGAACGTGACTTGGAAACAAATGACCTAGTCATCACTGTCGCAGACAAGCCAGTAGCCCTTGCAGGTGTCATGGGCGGTCAAGCAACAGAAATCTCTGAAAAATCTAGTCGTGTTGTCCTTGAAGCAGCTGTCTTCAATGGCAAATCCATCCGCAAGACTAGCGGACGCCTCAACCTTCGTTCGGAGTCGTCTTCTCGCTTTGAAAAAGGCATCAATGTGGCAACTGTTAATGAAGCCCTTGATGCGGCAGCAAGTATGATTGCTGATCTTGCAGGTGCGACGGTGCGTAAGGGCATCGTTTCAGCAGGAGCGCTTGACACTTCAGATGTAGAAGTATCTTCAACTCTGGCTGACGTCAACCGTGTCCTTGGTACGGAACTTTCATATGCTGATGTGGAAGATGTCTTCCGTCGTCTTGGCTTTGGTCTTTCTGGCAATGCAGAAAGCTTTACAGTCAGCGTACCTCGTCGTCGTTGGGATATCACCATCGAAGCGGACCTCTTTGAAGAAATCGCTCGTATCTATGGTTATGATCGCTTGCCAACCAGTCTTCCAAAAGATGACGGTACAGCTGGTGAATTGACTGCGACACAAAAATTGCGTCGCCAAGTTCGTACTATCGCTGAAGGAGCAGGACTGACTGAAATCATCACCTACGCTTTGACTACTCCTGAGAAAGCAGTTGAGTTTACAGCTCAACCAAGTAACCTTACAGAACTCATGTGGCCAATGACAGTGGACCGTTCTGTTCTCCGTCAAAATATGGTTTCAGGTATCCTTGATACAGTTGCCTACAACGTAGCACGTAAGAATAAAGACTTGGCTCTTTATGAGATTGGAAAAGTCTTTGAACAAACTGGTAATCCAAAAGAAGACTTGCCAAATGAGATCAACAGCTTTGCCTTTGCCTTGACAGGTTTAGTCGCTGAAAAAGACTTCCAAACGGCAGCTGTTCCAGTTGACTTCTTCTATGCCAAAGGAATTTTGGAAGCCCTCTTTGCTCGCTTGGGTCTTGAAGTGACCTATACAGCAACCTCTGAAATCACTAGCCTCCACCCAGGACGTACAGCCTTGATTTCACTCGGCGACCAAGTTCTTGGTTTCCTTGGCCAAGTGCATCCAGTCACTGCCAAGGCTTACGATATTCCAGAAACTTATGTAGCGGAGCTCAACCTTTCAGCCATCGAAGCAGCGCTTCAGCCAGCTGCTCCATTTGTGGAAATCACCAAGTTCCCAGCAGTCAGCCGTGACGTGGCTCTACTCCTCAAGGCAGAAGTCACTCACCAAGAAGTTGTAGACGCTATCCAAGCTGCCGGCGTGAAACGTTTGACAGATATCAAACTCTTTGACGTCTTCTCAGGTGAAAAATTAGGACTTGGTATGAAGTCAATGGCTTATAGCCTAACCTTCCAAAATCCAGAAGATAGCTTGACGGACGAAGAAGTAGCACGTTACATGGAAAAAATCCAAACTTCTCTCGAAGAAAAAGTCCATGCAGAAGTGCGTTAAATTTTCAATCCATCCTTCGGGGTGGGTTTTTAAATTCTTAAAATGCCAGTTCAGGAATAAAAAGCGACAGTTGAGGAAAAAGTCCTCCCAGATAGTCTTTAATGAGTTATACTAAAGCTATCACTGGAGCGCTTAAAAAACCTTAAATTTGGCAGGTTTTTACTATAAAAAATCACGATAAAAATGGATACAAATGATTGTAAAGGCTATCAAAAAGGAGTATAATAAGTGCAACATATTTCGGAGGTGGAAGATGCTAGAAGTAAGAAATCTAGAGAAAAGTTTCGGTTCCAAGCAAGTCTTGTTTGGTGTCGATTTTCAGGCAAGTCCAGGACGAATTCTAGGACTGGTCGGAAAAAATGGTGCTGGGAAAACAACGATTTTCCACAGTATTTTGAAATTTTTGGAGTACCAAGGAGAGATCAGTCTGGATGGGCAGGATATTCGTCAGGAAACCTACGCTCGGATTGGTTATTTGCCTGAAGAACGCAGTCTCATGCCCAAGTTGACCGTCCTTGAACAAGTTCGCTACTTGGCGACTCTAAAAGGTATGGATGCTAAGGAAGTCAAGGAAAAACTCCCTCAATGGATGGAAAAATTGGAAGTGAAGGGCAAATTGACCGACAAAATCAAGAGCCTCTCCAAAGGGAATCAGCAGAAAATCCAACTGATTATTACTCTAATCCATGAACCAGACTTGATTATCCTGGATGAGCCTTTTAGTGGTTTGGACCCAGTCAATACCGAGTTGCTCAAACAGGTCATCTTGAAAGAGAAAGAGCGTGGTGCAATCATTATCTTTTCTGACCATGTCATGACCAACGTCGAGGAACTTTGCGATGATATTCTGATGATTCGAGATGGGCGTGTGGTCTTGCATGGACCAGTTCAGGATGTCCGTAATCAATACGGGAAAACACGTCTCTTTGTTTCAAGTGAACAAAGCAAGGAAGAACTGGAAAGTCTTCCTCATGTCAAACAGGTGAGCTTGACTAAGCAAGGCAGTTGGAAATTAATCCTAGATGATGAGAACGCTGGAAGGGAACTCTTCCCCATCCTCACTCAAGGTCAATATATTGCGACCTTTGACCAACAGGCTCCAACAATCGATGAAATCTTTAAACTAGAATCAGGGGTGGAAGTATGAGAAATATGTGGGTTGTAATGAAGGAAACATATCTTCGACATGTCAAGTCCTGGAGTTTCTTCTTTATGGTGATTTCGCCGTTCCTCTTTTTAGCCTTATCTGTAGGAATCGGCTATCTCCAAGGGTCTTCTATGGCCAAGAATAGCAAGATAGCAGTAGTAACAACTGTTCCATCTGTGGAAGAAGGGCTAAAGGGTACCAATGGTATCAACTTTGATTATCAGGATGAAGCCAGTGCCCAGGCTGCTATCAAGGATGAGAAAATCAAGGGTTACCTAACCATTGACCAAGAGGATAGTGTCATCAAAGCCGTTTACCATGGTGAAACTTCTCTTGAAACAGGCATCAAGCTAGCAGTAACCAATAAGCTCAACGAACTGCAATACCAACTCAATCGCTCGGCGGCTAATTTGTCCCAAGAGCAGGAAAAACGCCTGGCTCAAACTGTTGACTTTACCGAGAAGATTGATGAATCCAAAGAAAATAAAAAGATGGTCCAAACCATTGCTGCTGCGGGGCTTGGTTTCTTCCTTTATATGATCTTGATCACTTATGCTAGTGTTACTGCTCAGGAAGTGGCTAGCGAGAAAGGAACCAAAATCATGGAAGTGGTCTTCTCTAGTATCCGAGCTAGTCATTATTTCTACGCTCGCATGATTGCCTTGCTTCTTGTGATTTTGACTCATATTGGCATTTACGTAGTGGGTGGACTTGCTGCGCTACTTCTCTTCAAAGACTTACCATTCTTGGCAAATTCAGGTATTCTAAAACATCTGGGAGAAGCCTTCACAGTCAATACCTTATTATTCATCTTAGTGAGCCTCTTTATGTATGTAGTTTTGGCAGCCTTCCTTGGTTCCATGGTTTCTCGTCCTGAAGATGCCGGTAAGGCCTTGTCACCATTGATGATTTTGATTATAGCAGGCTTTATGGGGGTAACAGCCTTGGGCGCTGCAGGAGACAATTTGGTTTTGAAAATTGGGTCTTACATTCCCTTTATTTCGACCTTCTTTATGCCATTTAGAGCCATCAATGGTTATGCAAGTGATTTAGAGGCCTGGATTTCACTAGCGATTACAGTCGTTTTTGCAGTGACTGCAACAGCCTTTATCGGACGCATGTATGCCAGCCTAGTCCTTCAGACAGATGACTTAGGTCTATGGAAAAGCTTTAAACGTGCCCTGGCTTACAAATAGTAGTAGAAACCTCGTTTTCACGAGGTTTTTGTGATATTTTAAAGGTCAAATCGGGAAAATTATTTTTCATATCTATTGACTTTTAGTAGTAAAATTTGGTATGATAGTAGACGGTATTGTTTACCCCATTTGTAAGGCCCCGGAACCTTTCAAATACCCCGCGGACCGGAACATCCGCCCTGTAAACAAAAACGATATTCATATAGGAGAAATCATGAACAAAACTACATTCATGGCTAAACCAGGCCAAGTAGAACGCAAATGGTACGTTGTTGACGCAACTGATGTACCTCTTGGACGCCTTTCAGCAGTTGTTGCTAGCGTACTTCGCGGAAAAAACAAACCAACATTCACACCACACACTGATACAGGTGACTTCGTAATCGTTATCAATGCTGAAAAAGTTAAATTGACTGGTAAAAAAGCAACTGATAAGATCTACTACACTCACTCAAACCACCCAGGTGGATTGAAACAAATCTCTGCTGGTGAACTTCGTTCTAAAAATGCAGTACGTTTGATCGAAAAATCAGTTAAGGGTATGCTTCCACACAATACTCTTGGCCGCGCTCAAGGTATGAAATTGAAAGTATTCGTTGGAGCTGAGCACACTCACGCTGCACAACAACCAGAAGTTCTTGATATTTCAGGACTTATCTAAGGAAAGGAACAATAAAGTATGTCACAAGCACAATATGCAGGTACTGGACGTCGTAAAAACGCTGTTGCACGCGTTCGCCTTGTTCCAGGAACTGGTAAAATCACTGTTAACAAAAAAGATGTTGAAGAGTACATCCCACACGCTGACCTTCGTCTTGTTATCAACCAACCATTCGCAGTTACTTCAACTGTAGGTTCATACGACGTTTTCGTTAACGTTGTAGGTGGTGGATACGCTGGTCAAGCAGGAGCTATCCGTCACGGTATCGCTCGTGCCCTTCTTCAAGTAGATCCAGACTTCCGCGATTCATTGAAACGCGCAGGACTTCTTACACGTGACTCACGTAAGGTTGAGCGTAAGAAACCAGGTCTTAAGAAAGCTCGTAAAGCTAGCCAGTTCTCAAAACGTTAAGAACCAGCTACAATACAGCATTTACAACACTTCATGGTTCACACCATGGGGTGTTTTTTTGATGATTTTTAGCAAAATTCACACCACTTTTCACACCAAATTCACACCATTACTTTTTAAGATTACGATAGGCAATCTCTCCAACAGCCATTGGAATAACATTCGAAGTATTGACATAAGTCTGTGTTGTACCTGTGTCGCTATGTGTTAGAGCTTTAGAAATATCTTTTAATATCATTCCTGCTTGTTTAGTAAACGTTAATTCGAGAGAATTACTATACTTGCAAAGAACACCTTTCGGGGTGTTCTTTTTCTTTTCCCTTCTTCTTATGGTATCTCTCATGTGGTATAATGAGACAAGGATTGTTCCTCGTTTTAGACGAGTTTATGGAATTCAGGATAAGTAGTAGGTGAGAAGAGTATTTCTGTCAGTCTCCTATACACCTGTTAACAGCTATCCAAAATAAAAGGAGATTGTAGATTGATTTTATTAGTATTAGGGATTTTGGTTTTACTCATTCTAATCTTAAAAAGGAAACAGAAAACTGCTAAAAAATCTGAGGGAAACGTCAAGAAAAGAAATTGGATATTAATAGGTTGCTTATCCATAGTGATCCCCATCGCAATCTTCACAGTGTTCAGTCCAATTTTTTCTCTAATGGATATGTGGGGGCTATTTGCCCATGCAAGTCGAACTGAGCTTGAGCAAGCTGTGCATCGTTCTTATCAAAATTACGGTCTTACAGGACAGTTTGAGTTAGAAAAATACGAGAAAAACTATACAAGCGTGGGAGGATTTATAATCCATGGTACCTATAGTGAAAATATAGCCGGAAAAACCTATCAGGTTAAAACTCGATTTAAATACTATACTCGTTTTTCGGAAAATAAAACATATAGAAAGACAGATGCAGAGGTTGATTACAAAAATGATAAAAAAATTTATAATGTTTTCCCAGAATTAGCCTATTTAGGGATTGAGGTTAGTCCAGGCACCAGCGAATTCTTAAAAACACTGGACAGTTCAATCAAAGATCCCAAACTGCCTGATTTGAAGTATCAAGGTATTGGTTTTGAATTTAATCGCCAATCTGATAATATCTATCTTTATAATGAAATATTAGAGGAAAATCAAAGCAAGGGTCAAGCACTGCAAGGAATGTATCCCATGGATGCTCAATATCTTTTCCAAAAAGAGATTTTTATACCAACATTTGAATTTCAGTATTTCGTTCCAAAAGAAAAAAGAGATCTCTTGTATGATGACTATCTTAAAGAGCTTGAAGAGCTCATGAAGGAATTTTTTGTCAACCAACCCTTACCAAGGGGTCTTTATGCTGTAAAGATTGCGAAATATAAAGAGGATAAACTTGTCAATGATAGTGGTGTATACTATGTGAGGATTGAAAATCGTCAAGTTGTAAAGCTGTTGCAAAAATTAGAATAGGAGTCGCTAGGGCTAGGTCAGTCTAATAATATTATTACTAAGAAGAGAAGGGGAGATTTGTCGGCTTAACCAAGATTTTAGCTGGTGTCAATATGAGAAAATTTGAGTGTGGATAATGATGGGAGGGGATTTTCAATGATCGGTTTAGAGCTATTGTCTGAAGCAAATAGTCTAGATGTATATGCTTTTGAAAAAGAAAATCGGGAGTATTTTGAGCGAAATTTACCTCCTAGACCAGCTAACTATTTTGATTTAGAAGGTTTTAAAGAAATTACAAGGGAATTGTTAACGGAACAAAGGAATCGTGCTGTCTATATGCATCTTATTAGAGATTCGCAAGGCGTTATGGTCGGAAGAATCAATTTAAGTGTCTTAGAGGGTAATCGAAAAACAGCAGAGCTTGGGTATAGGATTGGGGAAAATGTTACCAATTTAGGGTATTCTAGCGAAGCGGTTAAGCTCGTTTTAGACAAGGCCTTCACAACTTATGGTTTCAATAGAATCATTGCAGGAACGGCAAGGGATAATCTGGCCTCTCAGAGAGTACTTTTAAAAAATGGTTTTACCTTTAGTAGAATGATAGAAAATGACTTACAAATTCATAATGAGTGGATTCATACAGCAGTATTTGAGATAAGGAGGCCATAATATCATCAATTCCAGTCTATTGAAAAGGTTAATGGAGTCCTAATCTTTCCAGACATTCAAGATTTTTCTCTTGGATATCTTTTTTGTTCAGAATAGATAAGTGGTACTGTTTAAACTTGATTTTCCCAGTGGACAATCGTCCACTTTTTTTGCTTTTTGGTAAAAATTATATAGAAAAACCTTTAAAAAATATTTGTTAGAATTTTCTAAAAAATCTGGCGAAAGTTCTTGCTTTTATGAAAAAATAGGGTATAATGGTGAAAACACTATCTTTAAGGAGATTACTTATGAAATCGAAAAAGTGGCTCTTAGGAGCAGGTGCTGTTTTGAGTGCAGCCCTACTGTTAACTGCTTGTGGGCAAAGTGAAAAGAAAGCGGATGCTCCCAAGACTTTCTCTTATGTCTACGCTATGGATCCATCTTCTCTGGACTATAGTGTGACGAGCAAGAGCTCAACCTCTGACGTTATAGCAAACGTTGTTGATGGTCTTTTGGAAAATGATAAGTATGGGAACTTAATTCCATCGCTTGCAGAAGACTGGTCTGTTTCAAAGGATGGGTTGACTTACACCTACAAACTTCGTAAGGGTGTAAAATGGTATACTTCTGATGGAGAAGAATACGCTGAAGTTAAGGCCAAAGACTTTGTTACTGGGCTTAAACATGCTGCTGACGGAAAATCAGATGGTCTTTCTTTGATTCAGGATTCTATCAAAGGTTTGGCAGAGTATGTTAGTGGTGAGAGCAATGATTTCTCTACCGTAGGAGTTAAGGCTGTTGATGATTACACGGTAGAATACACGCTCAACAAACCAGAAAGTTTCTGGAACTCTAAGGTCACAACTGCAACCATGCTCCCAGTTAATGAAGAATTTTTGAATTCTAAAGGGAGCGACTACGGTGCACCAACCCCATCAGGTATCCTATATAATGGTCCTTATTTCTTGAAATCATTGACTTCAAAATCAGTCATTGAATATGAAAAGAATCCAAACTACTGGGATAAGGACAATGTCAAGATTGACAATATTAAACTAACTTTCTACGATGGATCAGACCAAGAATCTTTGATTCGTAGCTTTACACAAGGTGCCTATACAACAGCCCGTCTCTTCCCAACAAGCTCAAACTTTGAGTCAACTAAACAAGAGTACGGCGATAAGATTGTTTACAGTCCACAAGAAGCGACAAGCTACTACCTCACTGTTAACGTAAACCGCCAATCTTATAATAAAACAGCTAAAACAGACGAAGCTCAAAAAACATCAACGAAAGAAGCTCTTCTTAACAAGAACTTCCGTCAGGCGCTAAACTTTGCCCTTGACCGTCATTCTTATACTGCTCAGTTGAATGGTGAAGAAGGTGCGAACAAGATTATCCGTAACAGCCTAGTGCCACATGACTACGTTCAAGTGGGTGAAAAAACCTTTGGAGAGTTGGCTCAGGCAGAGCTCGTTTCATATGGTGACCAGTGGAAAGATGTGGCCCTTACAGATGGCAAGGATACGATTTACAGTTCTGAAAAAGCTAAGGCAGCCTTTGCTAAAGCCAAGGAAGAATTGCAAGCCAAGGGTGTTACCTTCCCAATCCATTTGGATATCCCCGTTGAACAAACAGATGTAATAGCGGTTCAACAAACCAACTCACTCAAGCAGTCTATCGAATCATCACTTGGTACTGAAAATGTCATTGTTGATGTCCTTCAAATGACCGATAATGAGAAAATAAGCATTACGTCTCAAGCCAAGGTTCCATCCCAAAAAGACTATGACTTGAACGGAACTGGTTGGGGACCAGACTATCAAGACCCAGCTACCTACCTCAACATCCTTGATGCTAAGAAGGGTTCTGCCCTTAAACACTTGGGGATCACTCGTGGAAAAGATCCAGAAGTGATGGCTCAAGTCGGTCTAGACGAATACAAGAAACTCTTGGATGATGCCGCAGCTGAAACAAGCGACCTCAATAAGCGTTACGAAAAATATGCTAAAGCTCAAGCTTGGGTATCGGATAGTTCACTTTTAATCCCAGTTGCTTCTTCAGGTGGCTCTCCAACTGTTAGCCGTACTGTACCATTCACAAAAGCATACTCTCAAGTCGGAATCAAGGGAGACCCATTTGTGTTCAAAGGTTTGGAGTTGCAAAATGACGTTGTGACTGCAAAAGAATACGAAGAAGCCTTCAAGAAATGGCAACAAGAAAAAATCGAGACAAATGCCAAATACCAAAAAGAACTTGAAAAACACGTCAAGTAATCTATAAATAGAAAAGGAAGTTGCAGGAAACTGTGCTCCCTTTTTTGTTTTAGACACCAGTTGTCATAAAGGCAGTAACTTTACATTTTTGAATAAATTTGATAAAATATGGTTATGTTATAAAAACTGACATAAAGGAGTGAATGATGATCAAACTGAAAAAAAGACTAATCGGGACAGGTCTTGTCTTAGCGACAGGGATTTTGCTCTCGGCATGTGGACAGTCCAACACAGATACTAGCACTTATTCATCAACATTTAGTGCGAATCCGACAACTTTTAACTATCTTCTAGATTATTATGCAGATAACACTGCCGTTATTACCAATCTCGTAGATGGTTTGTTAGAAAATGACAGCTATGGGAACCTCGTACCTGCTCTTGCGGAGGATTGGTCTGTTTCATCAGATGGTTTGACCTATACCTACAAGCTTAGAAAAGATGCCAAGTGGTATACAGCTGATGGTGAGGAATATGCTTCAGTCAAAGCTCAGGATTTTGTCACTGGGATCAAATATGCTGCGGACAACAAGGGGCAAGCCATGGATCTGATCCAAAATTCAATCAAGGGATTGAATGACTATGTGACGGGTGTGACCAATGATTTTTCAACTGTTGGTGTCAAAGCCTTGGATGATTACACAGTCGAGTACACCTTGACTCGACCAGAACCTTATTGGAACTCTAAGACAACCAATAGTATTCTTTTCCCAGTCAACGAAGAGTTTTTGAAATCAAAAGATAAAGACTTTGGTACCTTGACACCAGACAGCATCCTTTATAACGGTCCATATCTGTTAAAAGATTTCACATCAAAATCTTCGATCGAATATGTGAAGAATCCACACTATTATGACCATGATAAAGTAACCATTGAAAAAGTTAAGTTAGCTTACTTTGATGGGTCAGATCAGGAGATGACCATTCGAAACTTTGAAAGTGGTGCTTACTCGATTGCAGGAGTCTATCCAAATAGTTCGAACTATGCTAAGACAAAAGAAAAATACCAAGACAATATCGTCTATAGCTTACAAGACAAGACATCTTGGTACTTTAACTTTAACGTCAACCGCAAAACCTATAATCATACCGCTAAAACAACGGATGAACAAAAGAAATCAGCTCAAACAGCTATCTTAAATAAAAATTTCCGTCAAGCTATCAACTTTGGTATTGATCGAACAGCCTACTCTGCTCAATCTAACGGTGAAGAAGCAGCGAGCAAAACACTTCGTAATACTTTGGTTCCCCCAACATTTGTTCAGGTGGGAGATAAGACCTTTGGAGAAGTAACAGCTTCTAAGCTTGTGAACTACGGAACTGAGTGGTCAGGCATCAATTTGGCAGATGCTCAAGATGCTTACTTTAACAAGGAAAAGGCCCAAGCAAAATTTGCGGAAGCTAAAAAGGAATTGGAAGCCCAAGGTGTGACTTTCCCAATCCATTTGGATGTCCCTGTTGATCAAACGAATAAAAATGCGGTTTCTGGTATGAACTCGGTTAAACAAACCCTTGAAACAGTACTAGGTTCTGACAATATCGTCATTGATGTTCAACAGCTTTCTACAGATGACTTTGGAAATGTTGCTTTCCTAGCACCAAATCCAGCAGCTCGTGACTACGACCTAAACTTTGATGGTTGGGTTGGTGATTACCAGGATCCATCAACTTATCTAGATCCCTTCAATGCTGAAACTGGTTTCTATCTCAAAATTTTTGGTCTTGATGCCAAGGAAGACCAAGAGCTCATTAAGAGTTTGGGGCTCGATACCTATACACAACTCCTGAAAGAAGCAGATGCTGAGAATAAAGATGTCACTAAGCGTTATGAAAAATACGCTGAAGCTCAAGCTTGGATGATTGACAATTCTCTAGTTATGTCTGCTATGTCAAATGGTGGTACAGCCTCTGTAACCAAAGTAACTCCGTTTACACGTGCCTACTCCCTAGTGGGAATCAAGGGTGACGGAAATAATTATAAGTACATGAGATTACAAAAAGACCCTGTTACCAAGAAACAATTTGATGAAGCCAAGGCTAAGTGGGAAGAAGAAAGTAAAAAAGCTATCGAAAAGAGCCAAAAAGAGTTTGAAAACCACGTAAAATAAAAAAAGAAAGACAAGCTGGCACTATAAATTGCCCTTGTCTTTTTAATTTGTCATTGAAAAATGAAGTTAGTATAATTTTAAAGCAAATAAAGAACACAGAAGTGAATGAAAACGCTGAGAATGACGGGAATAAATGGAATTTCTTTCATAAATGTGATATAATAATCCTAATTATTAACGTATAGGGGATTAACATGAATAGACGTTCAAAGAGAACTCGTTCTGGCAACATGAAACGAAATATTAACATAGTCTTATTAACCATTTATCTACTGTTGGGTGGTTTTTTGCTGTTCTTGATTTTTAGACACAACATTTTAGCCTTTAGATACCTGAATATTATTTCTGCAGTTCTCGTTTTATTAGCTGCTTTAGTAGGACTACTGCTGATTGTTTATAAAAAAGCTGAGAAGTTTACGGTCTTCTTTTTGACGCTTGCCATCTTAGTTAGTTCAGTTTCTCTCTATGCTTTGCAACAGTTTGTCGGTTTTACCAATCATATCAATTCGACGTCAAATTACTCAGAGTATTCGATTAGTGTGGTCGTTTTGAAAGATAGTGAGATCAATAATGTGACTCAACTGGATACGGTTACGGGGCCAACAGAGACAGACAATGACAATATTCAAAAGTTGTTAGCAGATATTAAGACCAGCCAAAGTAAGGACTTGACAGTTGAGAAAGCGACTTCTTACCTAGCAGCTTATAAGAGTCTGCTTTCTGGTGAAACGAAAGCAATCGTCTTAAATAGTGTCTTTGAAAATATTATTGAAGCAGAGTATCCTGACTATGCTTCTAAAATCAAGAAAATATACACTAAAAATTTGATTAAAGAAGTTGCTGCGCCTAAGGTATCGAAGAATAAAGCTTTCAATATTTATGTGAGTGGTATTGATACCTACGGTCCAATCAGCTCAGTTTCGCGTTCAGATGTAAATATTTTGATGACGGTGAACCGTGATACCAAAAAAATCCTTCTCACTACAACTCCTCGTGATTCCTATGTTCCGATTGCGGATGGAGGAAACAATCAAAAGGACAAATTGACCCATGCAGGGATTTATGGAGTAGACTCGTCGATTCATACCCTGGAAAACCTATATGGTGTGGATATCAATTACTACGTCCGTTTGAACTTCACTTCTTTCTTGAAGTTGATTGACCTTTTAGGTGGTGTAGATGTTTATAATGACCAAGATTTCACATCTTTACACGGGAAGTTCCATTTCCCAGTTGGAAATGTCCATCTAGACTCTGAGCAGGCTCTGGGATTTGTTCGTGAGCGCTACTCTCTAGCAGATGGAGATCGTGACCGTGGACGGAACCAACAAAAGGTTATTGTAGCTGTTATTCAGAAGTTGACGTCAACTGAGGCTTTGAAGAACTATGACAATATCATCCAAGGATTGCAAGATTCTCTTCAGACCAACATGCCTTTGGAAACCATGATGGATCTAGTCAATACTCAATTGGAGAGTGGCGGGAACTACAAAGTCAACTCTCAAGACTTGAAGGGAACTGGACGCACGGATCTTCCTTCATACGCTATGCCAGATAGTAACCTCTACATGATGGAAATCGATGAAAGTAGCTTGGCTGCCGTCAAAGCTGCTATCAATGATGTGATGGAGGGCAAGTAGCATGATAGATATCCATTCGCACATCGTTTTCGATGTGGATGATGGTCCAAAGTCGATAGAGGAAAGTAAAAAACTTCTTAGAGAGGCCTATAGTCAAGGAGTGAGAACAATCGTTTCAACTTCGCATAGACGAAAAGGGATGTTCGAAACTCCTGAAGAAAAAATCGCAACTAACTTTTTGAAGGTTCGAGAAATGGCTAAGGAAGTTGCGGATGACTTAATCATTGCCTATGGAGCAGAAATCTACTATACGCCGGATGTTGTTGAGAAGTTAGAAAAGAAATTAATCCCAACCCTCAACGATAGCCGCTATGCTTTAATCGAGTTTAGTATGAATACACCCTATCGGGATATGCATAAGGGACTGAGTGATATTCTAATGTTAGGAATTACACCCGTCATTGCCCACATTGAACGTTACGATGCTTTAGAAAATAATGAAAAGCGCGTGCGAGAGCTGATTGATATGGGATGTTATACCCAGGTTAATAGTTCTCATGTTTTGAAACCAAAACTCTTCGGAGAAGCCTATAAATTTATGAAAAAGAGAGCCCAGTATTTCTTGGAACGAGATCTGGTTCACGTGATAGCAAGTGATATGCACAACTTGGATCACAGACCTCCTCATATGGAGGAAGCCTATGATATCATTGCCAAAAAATACGGTGAAAACAAGGCCAAGGAACTCTTTAAAGAGAACCCAAGAAAAATCATAATGGATCAACTAATTTAGGAGAAAAAATGAAAGAACAAAATATGATGGAAATTGATGTATTCCACTTGTTAAAAATTCTATGGAAACGAAAATTGCTGATTGTATTGGTAGCATTCGTGACAGGAGCAGTAGCATTTGCCTACAGTAGTTTTATTGTAAAACCAGAGTTCACTAGTACTACCCGCATTTATGTGGTCAACCGTAATCAGGGAGATAAGCCTGGTTTGACTAACCAAGACTTGCAAGCGGGATCTTACTTGGTAAAAGACTATCGCGAAATCATTCTCTCGCAAGACGTTTTAGAGAAGGTTGCGACTGATTTGAAATTGGATCTCCCTCCAAAAGGTCTAGCTAGTAAAATCAAGGTAACAGTTCCAGTGGATACGCGTATTGTATCGATTTCTGTTACAGACCGTGCACCTGAGGAAGCTAGCCGTATCGCCAACTCTTTGAGAGAGGTTGCGGCTCAAAAAATCATCAGTGTTACGCGAGTTTCAGATGTTACAACGCTTGAAGAAGCACGTCCTGCAACATCACCATCTTCACCAAACATTCGTCGCAATACCATGGTTGGACTTCTTGCTGGAGCGGTTATAATGGTTGTCACTGTTCTCCTAGTTGAACTCTTGGATACACGAGTAAAACGTCCAGAAGATATCGAAGATGTTTTGCAGATCGCACTCTTAGGAGTTGTTCCAAACTTGGATAAATTAAGATAGGAGAGAGATATGCCAACATTAGAAATTGCACAAAAAAAATTAGATTTGGCGAGAAAAGCTGAAGAGTATTACAATGCGCTTCGTACCAATATACAACTGAGTGGGAATAACTTGAAAGTGATTGCGATCACGTCTGTGAAACCAGGGGAAGGAAAATCAACAACTTCTACCAATATTGCTTGGGCTTTCGCGCGTGCAGGCTATAAGACACTGTTGATCGATGCGGATATTCGTAATTCTGTCATGTCAGGTGTTTTTAAATCACGTGAGAAGATTACAGGACTAACAGAGTTCTTATCTGGGACGACAGATCTATCACAAGGGCTATGTGACACCAATGTTGAAAACTTGTTTGTTATTCAAGCAGGTTCTGTATCACCAAACCCAACAGCCTTGCTACAAAGTGAAAACTTTGCAACCATGCTTGATACCTTGCGCAAGTACTTTGATTACATCATCGTGGATACTGCTCCGATTGGAGTTGTTATCGATGCAGCAATTATCACGCAGCAGTGTGACGCTTCTGTTTTGGTAACGGCAGTAGGTGAAACAAATCGTCGTGATGTCCAAAAAGCTAAAGAACAACTCGAACAAACAGGAAAACCATTCTTAGGAATTGTGCTTAATAAACTCAATACTTCAGTTGAAAAATATGGCTCCTATGGAGCATATGGAAACTATGGGAATTATGGCAAAAAATAATAAATAGTTTAGGGAAGATATTATGGAAGAAAAGGGATTGAAGATTACTTTGGCGGTAATCCAGAGTTTTCTTGTCATTTTATTAGCTTATTTACTTAGTTTTGTTAAGGAAACAGAGATTGTAAATACTTCTGTTATTATCTTGTTCATTCTTCATTTTTTTATTTTTTATATCAGTGATTATGGGCATGATTTTTTTAAAAGGGGTTATTTAGCAGAGTTTATCAACACGACAAAGTATATCGTGTTCTTTGCTTTAGCTATCAGTATTTCGAATTTTTTCTTAGAAGATCGTTTTAGTATCTCTAGACGAGGGATGATTTATTTTTTGACAATACATTCCATCTTGCTTTATCTGTTGAATTTATTAATTAAACGAAATTGGAAACGGCTGTTCCCAAACTTAAAAGGAAGAAAGAAAGTCTTTTTAATAACGGCAACTTCTAGAGTTGAGAAAGTTATGGATAAATTAATAGAAGCAAGTGACATTCTATGGGATTTAGAAGCAGTTAGTGTCTTAGATCAGCCCAACTTCCATCATGAACATTTAAAAGTCATTCCTGCTGAAAATATTTTAGACTATGCAACTCATGAAGTTGTTGATGAAGTTTTTATCAATTTACCAAGTGAAGAATATAATATTGAAGATTATATTTCCCTCTTTGAAACGATGGGGATAGATGTGACAGTTAATCTCAATGCTTTTAACGATAATTTAGGTAGTGATAAAAAAATTCGTGAAATGGCAGGTTTGAATGTCGTAACTTTTTCAACAAAATTTTATAAGACTAGTCATGTGATCGCTAAGCGGATTATTGATATTTGTGGTTCGATTGTCGGACTGGTTATTTGTGGTTTGGTGAGTATTGTTTTGGTTCCAATGATTCGACAAGATGGTGGGCCAGCGATTTTTTCTCAAACGCGTATTGGAAAAAATGGTCGACATTTCACTTTCTATAAATTTAGATCTATGTGCGTGAATGCTGAGCAGCGGAAACAAGAACTTTTGGCGCAAAATACTATGCAAGGGGGCATGTTTAAGGTCGATGATGATCCTCGTATCACTCCAATTGGTCGCTTTATTCGTAAGACCAGCCTAGATGAGTTACCGCAGTTTTGGAATGTTTTAATGGGAGATATGAGTCTGGTCGGAACCCGTCCCCCAACAGTGGATGAGTATGAAAAATATACACCTGAGCAAAAACGTCGATTGAGTTTTAAACCTGGGATAACAGGCTTGTGGCAAGTCAGCGGGCGAAGTGAGATCAAGGATTTCAATGAAGTTGTTAAATTAGATGTGGCTTATATTGATGATTGGACTATTTGGAAAGATATTGAAATATTGTTAAAGACCGTTAAAGTTGTATTTATGAGAGATGGGGCAAAGTAATTTCTGCCCTTCAGTCCTGTTAGGAGAGAGATGAAAAAGTCAGTTTATATCATTGGTTCAAAGGGGATTCCTGCCAAGTATGGAGGATTTGAAACCTTTGTTGAAAAATTAACCGAATATCAAAAAGACAGCAACATACAATACTATGTTGCTTGTATGCGTGAAAATTCAGCCAAGTCTGGTATTACGGAAGACCAGTTTGAGCACAATGGAGCCATTTGCTTCAACATCGATGTACCCAATATCGGACCGGCCCGCGCCATCGCTTACGATATTGCAGCGGTCAACAAGGCTATTGAATTGGCTAAGGAAAACAAGGACGAGGCTCCCATTTTTTACATTCTAGCTTGTCGCATCGGTCCTTTTATTTCTGGACTTAAGAAAAAAATTCGTGCGATCGGTGGCTCTTTGCTGGTAAATCCTGATGGCCATGAATGGCTGCGAGCAAAGTGGAGCCTGCCAGTTCGTAAGTACTGGAAATTTTCAGAGCAGCTCATGGTTAAACATGCAGATTTATTGGTCTGCGACAGTAAAAATATTGAACAATATATCCAAGAGGATTATAAGCAGTATCAACCAAAGACCACTTATATTGCCTATGGGACAGATACAGCTCCTTCAATCCTGAAAGCAGAAGATGCCAAAGTTCGGAATTGGTATCAGGAAAAAGGAGTCAGCGAAAATGGCTATTATCTAGTAGTGGGACGATTTGTTCCTGAAAATAACTACGAAGCCATGATTCGTGAATTTATAAAGTCCAAGTCCAAAAAGGACTTTGTTCTCATCACAAATGTGGAGCAGAATAAATTTTACGACCAGTTGTTACGGGATACTGGTTTTGACAAAGATCCTAGAGTCAAATTTGTCGGTACTGTCTATGACCAAGAGTTGCTCAAGTACATCCGTGAAAATGCCTTTGCCTATTTCCATGGGCATGAGGTTGGAGGAACCAACCCTTCTCTATTGGAAGCTTTAGCATCCACCAAACTAAATTTGTTGCTAGATGTTGGCTTTAACCGTGAGGTTGGTGAAGACGGGGCCATTTATTGGAAAAAAGATGAGTTGGAACGTGTCATTGAGGAAGTAGAAGGATTTGATCAGGTAGCAATAACTGAGTTGGATTTCAAGTCAAGTCAAAGAATTCTCTCAGCTTTCACATGGGAAAAGATTGTGTCAGATTATGAAGAAGTGTTTAAAGGATAGGGAATGAAACGGATTTTATACTTGCATGCTGGTGCAGAAATGTATGGAGCAGATAAGGTTTTATTGGAATTGATCAAAGGATTGGATTCCAAAGAATTTGAAGCTCACGTCATCTTGCCAAATGACGGTGTTTTAGTCGAGGCTTTGCGCCAAGTTGGAGCTAAGGTCAGCGTGTTGGATTATCCGATTTTACGTAGAAAATACTTTAATCCTAAAGGCATTGCCGACTATATTCGCTCTTATAATTTCTATGCCAAGCAAATCGCCCTCTATGCTCGAGAACACAGTATAGATATGGTTCACAATAATACAGCGGCTGTTTTGGAGGGCATCTATTTGAAACGCAAGCTCAAGCTGCCTTTGATTTGGCATGTTCATGAGATTATCGTCAAACCCAAAGCTATTTCTGACTTTATCAATATGCTCATGGGACGATATGCAGACAAGATTGTGACGGTGTCCCAAGCGGTCGCTAATCATATCAAGCAGTCTCCCTTTATCAAAGATAGCCAAGTGGAAGTGATTTATAACGGTGTTGATAATGCTGTCTATTATCCAATGGATGCGTCTTCTATTCGTGAAAAATTTGACATTGCGCAAGATGCACTTGTGATTGGCATGATTGGTCGGATCAATGCTATCAAAGGACAAAATGATTTCATAGAAGCAGTCGAGCCACTTTTGGAAAAGAATGAGCAAGCGGTGGCTTTCCTAGCTGGAGGTGTTTTTCCTGGTGAAGAATGGCGCTTAGAAGAACTAGATAAGAGAATAGCTTCTTCATCTGTTGTGTCACAAATTCATCGTATTGATTACTACGATAAGACTTCTGAACTTTATAATATGTTTGATATCTTTGTCTTACCAAGTATAAAACCTGATTCCCTACCTACAGTAGTCCTAGAAGCCATGGCTTGTTCAAAACCAGTTGTTGGCTATAACAATGGGGGAATAGCTGAAATGGTAGTAGATGACAAAAGTGGTTGCTTAGTCAAACCAAATCGTCCTCAAGAACTTTCTAATGCCATTTCTCTCTTACTAGATAGTTCTGAAAAAAGAGAAAAATTTGGGCGAGTAGGATATCAGAGACAAAAAGAGCTGTTTTCTTTGAAGAGTTACATCAAGAACTTTTCGGAGTTGTATAAAACAGATAGAAAAGATTAGTTATGAATAAAATAGATTTTGTTGTGACTTGGGTTGATGGGAATGATCCCGTGTGGCAAGAAAAAAAATCAAGCTATGATGGCTCGGTTAATACTTCTAAACAGAGTATGAATTCAGTCAAGGCTTACCGAGAATGGGGGACCTTTAAATATTGGTTTAGAGGAGTTGAAAAATTTGCTCCTTGGGTCAATAAGGTCTACCTCGTGACCGACCAGCAAAAGCCAAGCTGGTTAGATATAAATAGTGAAAAATTGGTGTTGGTAGATCATACAGAGATTATCTGTAATGACTACCTGCCAGTTTTTTCTGCCAATCCTATCGAAAGTAACATCCATCGAATCCCTGGTCTCTCAGAGCATTTTGTTTTTTTTAATGATGATATGTATTTGACAGCTCCAGTCGAGCCGACAGATTTTTTCTCAGAGGATGGTTTACCCAAATATAATACGGCTCTTTCACCGATTATTCCTGAGCGATATGGAACGGGGAATTTTCAGATAAATGACATGGAGATTGTCACTAGCTATTTCAGTCGAAATGAAATTTTGAAGAATGGCCAATTCTTTGATCCAAAGCAGGGATTAAAAAGTATCGTTAAGTCGCTACTATACAGAAATAGTCAGTTTATCTGTGGTTTCTGGGAGAGTCATCTGCCCTATCCTCTACTAAGATCAACGATGAACTTGGTATGGGAAAAGGAAAAAGCTGTCTTGGAAAGAACCTCGGCTAGTCGCTTTAGAAATCCTTCTGATACCAATGTTTGGCTCTTTAAGTATTGGCAGATTGCAAGTGGTCAATACGCTATCGGAAATCCTAAGTTGGGAGGACTCTTTTCTTTGGATAATGCTGGACCAGATTTTTGGAAGATACTAAATTCTGGCAAATACCAAATTATGTGTATCAATGATGGATTTAACATTCAAGACGAGGAGCAGGTGATGACAGACTTTATCAAGGCTATGGATCAACTGCTTCCAGATAGAAGTTCATTTGAGATTTAAACTGTAAAACTAAGTAAGAGAAAGAAAAGAAAATATGATTTCGGTAATTGTGCCTGTTTATAATGTGGAGGACTACCTTCATTATGCCATGGAGAGTTTGGAACATCAGACTTACAAGGATATGGAAGTCCTCTTGATTGATGACGGCTCGAGTGATGGCTCAGGACACTTGTGTGACCAGTATGCCCAGCAATATGATTGGGTGACTAGCTACCATAAGGTCAACGGTGGCTTGTCTGATGCTCGGAACTATGGGGTCTTGAAAGCCAAGGGCGACTGGATTACTTTCCTAGATCCAGACGACTATCTGGAACCCTGCGCCTTGGAACTGCTAGCAGAGCTACAAAGTCGTACCCAAGCAGATATGGTGAGTGGCAAAGTAGAGCCAACAGCTCACTATCATCGTTTTCAAAATTTTCACTTGGATCAGCTTGATTTAGACCAAGTTAAGGTCTATGACAAGGCAAAGGCACTGACTGAGATGCTTTATGGAGACCTTGTAACGGTCTCTGCTTGTGGGAAACTCTATCGGAAAGAACTTCTTGAGAAAGCTCCCTTCCCCAAGGGGCGCATCTACGAAGACCTCTATGTTATCAGTGAGCATCTCAATCAAGCCCAATCCGTGGCTTTGTACCATCTTCCGATTTACCATTATTACCATAGACCTGGTAGCATTACTGCCTCGGCTTTCACGTCAAAACAATACGAGTTTTACGAAGCAATTGATCATTTAAAAGAGGTTGTGAATGCAACCTATCCTGAGAGTTCAGAACTCCAAGAAGCCATCATTTCACGCTTCTTTACAGGAAGTCTTCTTATCTTTACGATGATTAAGGATGGGGATTCGGTAGAATTCAAGAGACTTCAGGAGAAAACCAGGCCTTATTTGCCACTTGTTTTGAAGAATGCTAGAGTTAGTAAGAAACGTAAGATTCTCTATGTTTTGATTAGTAGGTATCCGCGGCTCTATTATCAATTTAAAAAGTGGAAGAAATAAACGACTGAATGTAAGAAGTTCAGATGAAATATCAACTGGAAAAATTAGAAAAAGTTGACCAGCTGATGTCAATATGGGGCATTTATGATGAACAATTTGTTGATCAAATAAAACTCGTATTCTAATGAGTAATATTCAAAATATTTCAGCTCAAAAAATACCTCTTCTTTTGAAACACCAATATTTTGAAAAATTGTGTGTAAACAAAGAGATGATTATTTTGACAAAAAAATACTCCTTTTATCAATCTTTTCGTTAGATTCTTACTTAATTATAGAATATATCGTACGGTGATTTTTCTAAAGAAATACAGATTTTAATCAAATGGGTATGTTCTATTCTTTGATATTTGATAATAGAGAGTTGTAAAGTTTTAAATATTTTTAATTAAATGATTGAAAGGGTTGGATGACTATTGTGATGAACAATCGTACTATATCAGAAAAAATTTATTTAATCACCTTATTTATATGGGTTGTTGTCACATCATTAGTCACAACTACTTATTTTATTAGATTGGAGGGCTTTTTATCATTGTATAGGATCCTCCTCTATTTCACAATTGCCATGATTTTGATAAAAGAGTTGGTGAATCTTCCAAGAACCTTGTATCACTTTAGATTTCATTGGGAACAACTGTTAATAGCAGTATTGTTCATTATTTCTATGTTTATAGTTGCAAAAAATCGAGAGGGGTTACTTGATTTAAATGTTCTTTTACTTGTTTTTTCTGCTAGAGATATAGATTTCAGAAAGTTATTAGGAACTTTCTCTTTTGCCACATTTCTAGTCCTTGTTTTGTCGATTTTTGCTAGCAACATGGGCGTGATTTCGAATATGATCATGCGTGCAGATAGCGGATATCGTTTTAGTCTAGGGTTTAATTATGTTTCGTTTGCTTCACAAAGATTATTTTTTGCATTGTGTAGTTATCTAATGTTTCGAGGGAAAAAAATTTCTTACATGGAATTACTGGTCTTACTGTCGGCTACGATTTATATGTACCAACAAACTTCGACAACCAGTCCATTTTATTTAAGTATTTTAATACTTACATATGCGTTGTTTAGTCTGAAAATCATAAAAAAAGACTTTATTATTGGACACTTCTGGATGAAAACAATCGTAAAATATGGTTTTATTTTGGCTTTAATCATTACCTTATATTTCTGTTTTTATTCATCTGGGAATTTATTCCATTTTGTAGATCAATTTACACATAATCGGCTACGGTTAAGTGTAGAGGGCTTCCGCAATTTTGGAGTATCTTGGTTAGGACAACATATTAAATTCACACTCTTAGATATTTTCGGGAATTTTACTAGTAATTATAATTTCATAGATAGCTCGTTTGTGCAGTTGTTGGTTATTGATGGCTTAATCGTCAGTGCCTTCATGTTGTTGATTCTTACTAAAGTTACGAAATATTTCGTAACCATTCGAAAAGATATCGTACTTGCCTGTTTAGGGGTAATGATTATCCATGGCATGTTTGACCCTCAAATGTTAGTTCTTCGATATTCTCCATTGATCTTATTTATCAGTCGTTTGTTTATCATGAATTCAGATAATGAAATTGAATAAAGAAGATTAAACGATAATTTGACAGGAAGGCAAAATTTTCTATATTTATGAAAGTGCTTAAAAACTACGCCTACAATCTTTCTTATCAACTGTTGGTGATTATACTTCCGATTATTACGACTCCCTATGTAACACGGGTCTTTTCTTCGGATGATTTAGGGATGTATGGATACTATAACTCTATCGTAACTTATTTTATCCTACTAGCGACGCTGGGAGTTGCGAATTATGGGACCAAGGAGATTTCAGGACATCGAAACAATGTTCAGAAAACCTTCTGGGGCATTTACAGTTTACAAGTCCTTTCAACCTGTTTAGCGGTTACGCTTTATATAGTTGTCTGCTTGTCTGTGCCGTCGATGAACAATCCAATTGCCTATATACTTGGCTTTAGTTTGCTGTCTCGTGGTTTTGATATTTCTTGGCTTTTTCAAGGGTTAGAAGATTTCAAAAAAATCACAGCTCGTAACACAATGGTCAAACTTCTAGGTGTTGTTTCGATATTCCTATTTGTTAAGAAACCATCCGACTTGTACTTGTATATCATCCTCTTGGTTGCCTATGATCTACTAGGTCAGTTGAGTATGTGGCTTCCTGCTCGGGAGCACATTCGCAAGCCGCATTTGGATATAGCCTATGCCAAAGAGCATATCAAACCAGTCATTCTCTTGTTTCTGCCACAGATTGCCATTTCACTCTACATCACGCTAGATCGCACCATGTTGGGTGCCTTGTCTTCGACCAAGGATGTCGGGATCTATGATCAAGCCTTGAAATTATTGAATATTTTGTTGACTTTGGTAACGTCGCTTGGTAGTGTTATGTTGCCTCGGGTCTCCAATCTCCTCTCATCAGGCAATCAAAAGGCGGTTAACAAGTTACATGAAATGTCTTTCTTAGTGTATAACTTGGTTATCTTCCCGATGATTGCGGGGATTTTGATTGTTAACAAAGATTTTGTTAATTTTTTCCTGGGGCAAGACTTCCAAGATGCTCGCTATGCGATTGCCATCATGGCCTTTAGAATGTTCTTTATTGGCTGGACCAATATCATGGGAATTCAAATCTTGATTCCTCACAATAAAAATCGTGAATTTATGCTGTCAACAACTATTCCAGCTATTTTCAGTGTGGGCTTGAATCTCCTCTTGATTCCGCCTCTGGGCTATATTGGAGCTTCAATTGTATCTGTTGCGACTGAAGGTTTGGTCTGGCTGATCCAACTCTACTTTACACGTTCGTATCTAAAAGAGGTCAAGATCTTTCCATCTATGCTGAAAATACTTCTAGCAGCACTCCTGATGTACGGCGCCTTGTATTCTGTACAAGCTTTCATGCACTTCTCGTCTGTTGTGAATGTCTTGATCTATTCTCTGCTTGGCTTCCTAGTCTACGGTGGCTTGGTTTTGGTCTTACGTGTCTTGGATTTTCAAGAACTAAAAAGTGTTTTAAAGAAATAAGGAGATTTTATGTACGATTATTTGATTGTCGGTGCTGGCTTGTCAGGTGCGATCTTTGCCTACGAAGCTAACAAACGCGGCAAGAAAGTGAAGGTGATTGATAAACGAGAACACATTGGTGGGAATATCTATTGCCAATCTGTTGAAGGAATCAATGTCCACAAGTATGGAGCTCACATCTTCCATACATCTAATAAAAAGGTCTGGGATTATGTCAATCAGTTTGCGGAGTTTAACAATTACATCAATTCACCAATTGCAAACTATCAGGGGCATCTCTATAATCTGCCTTTCAATATGAACACTTTCTATGCTTTGTGGGGGACAAAGACACCCCAAGAAGTCAAGGACAAGATTGCTGAGCAGACGACACACATGCAAGATGTTGAGCCTAAAAACTTAGAGGAACAAGCCATTAAGTTGATTGGTACGGATGTTTATGAAAAGCTAATCAAGGGTTACACCGAAAAGCAATGGGGGCGTTCTGCTACTGAACTACCACCCTTTATCATCAAGCGTTTACCAGTTCGATTGACTTATGACAATAATTATTTTAACGACCGTTATCAAGGGATTCCAATTGGTGGTTACAATGTCATCATCGAAAAGTTGTTGGAAGGAATCGAAGTAGAGCTTAATACAGATTTCTTTGCAGTTCGGGAGAACTTGGAGGCTTCAGCGAATAAGATTGTCTTTACAGGGATGATTGATCAGTTCTTTGACTACAAGTTTGGTGAACTTGAGTATCGTAGTCTCCGTTTTGAGCATGAGATTCTGGACCAAGAAAATCATCAAGGAAATGCTGTAGTCAACTATACTGAGCGTGATATTCCCTATACGCGTATCATCGAACACAAACATTTTGAGTTTGGGACTCAGAACAAGACGGTTATTACTCGAGAATATCCAGCAGATTGGAAGAGAGGAGATGAACCTTACTATCCAATCAATGATGCCAAAAACAATGCTATTTATGAGCAGTATCTAGCAGAAGCTGAGAAAAATGGCCACGTTATCTTCTGTGGTCGCTTGGCAGATTATAAATACTATGATATGCATGTGACTGTTGAACGTGCATTGGATGTGGTAGAAGAAGAACTAGGGAGTATCTAAGAACATCACAGATAAAGGGGAGAAAAGGTGAAATATTATCTGAAGGATTCATTTCTGCATAATGCACACGAAAAGAATGCAGGGAGTAAGGCACGAAATGACGTGGAAGCTATTCTAATCTCAGAGGGTTATGAGGGCTTGGAGCTCAAGGTTGAGAATTGGTATAAGATGAATTTCTTTAAAGCTCAACAACACAAATATCGTGCGACCAAGTCTGTGTTTGATCAGTTGGGAGCCGGAGATGAATTGGTGATTCAGTTCCCTATTATCCACCATACATTTTTCATCTCACAGCTCATTAAGCAGGCGCAAAAGAGAGGAGCAAAATTCTATCTGTTGATCCATGATATTGAAACCTTGCGTCATGCAGCAGGTTCGGAGGTGCAATTTCGTCATAAAGTGCGCAATTACTTCCAGGAAAAGAAAGCCTTGATGTCAGTGGATGGCATTATCGTTCATAATGATATCATGAAGAAAGTTTTGGTAGAACAGGGCGTGCCAGCAGATAAAATGGTTAGCTTGGAAATTTTTGACTACTTGATTCCTAACTTTGAGGTGCAAGTTGTTCCTCAAAAAAATCAACCTATTATTGTAGCTGGAAATTTGAACCCTGCAAAGTCAGGTTATCTTTATAACTTGCCAGATCAGCCAGCCTATAACTTGTATGGAGTGGGCTATGATGAAAGTCGTGCATTGAAAAACACCACCTACTTTGGTTCCTTTATGCCGGATGACCTCCCAGCTGCTCTTGAAGGTAGTTTTGGTTTGGTCTGGGACGGAGACAGCTCAGAAACCTGCCAAGGTTCTTACGGAAACTATCTACGCTTTAACAATTCGCACAAGGCCTCTCTTTATTTGGCTTCGGGCTTTCCTCTAGTGGTTTGGAAAGAGTCTGCCCTTGCGCATTTTGTTCTGGATAAAGAGTGTGGTCTAGCAGTTGACTCTCTACACGACCTCCAAAGAGTACTAGATGATTTGACACTTCAAGATTACAAGGAACTTTCAGAACAGGCTAGGAAAGTTGGAGCTGCTCTTCGAGATGGAGCCTATTTAAAAGCTGCCTTATCCAAATTGAAGTAAATTCCTTAGGGAATTTGGGACAAAATGAAATATAATATAGGATAGGTAATTAGCTAGAAAGGAAGCCTATTATGAAAGGTATTATTCTTGCGGGTGGTTCGGGAACGCGCCTGTACCCACTTACTCGAGCTGCGTCAAAACAGCTGATGCCGGTTTATGATAAACCCATGATTTACTATCCTTTGTCAACCTTGATGTTGGCTGGGATTAAGGACATTTTGATCATCTCAACACCACAGGATTTACCCCGTTTTAAGGACCTGCTCTTGGATGGCTCCGAATTTGGGATCAAGCTTTCATATGCGGAACAGCCTAGTCCCGATGGACTTGCTCAGGCTTTTCTTATCGGTGAAGAATTTATCGGTGACGATAGTGTTGCATTGATTTTAGGCGATAATATCTATCATGGGCCTGGTTTGAGCAAAATGCTTCAAAAGGCAGCTAAGAAAGAGAAGGGTGCGACTGTTTTTGGCTACCAAGTGAAGGATCCAGAGCGTTTTGGTGTGGTCGAGTTTGATACAGACATGAATGCTATTTCCATAGAAGAAAAACCGGAGAATCCTCGCTCTAACTATGCAGTAACAGGTCTTTATTTCTATGACAATGACGTCGTGGAGATTGCAAAACAGATAAAACCGAGTGCTCGTGGCGAGTTGGAAATCACAGATGTTAACAATGCTTATTTGAAGCGTGGGGATTTGTCTGTTGAGGTTATGGGCCGTGGTTTCGCCTGGTTAGATACAGGGACACATGAGAGTCTGTTAGAGGCATCCCAATATATCGAAACGGTGCAAAGGATGCAAAATGTTCAGGTTGCTAATCTGGAAGAAATTGCCTACCGAATGGGTTATATCAGCCGTGAAGACGTGCTGAAGTTGGCGCAACCACTTAAAAAGAATGAATACGGGCAATACTTGCTTCGTTTGATTGGAGAAATCTAGATGACAGATAATTTTTTCGGCAAAACACTTGCAGTGCACAAGATTGATGCCATTCCAGGTTTGTTAGAGTTTGACATTCCGGTTCATGGTGACAATCGTGGCTGGTTTAAGGAAAATTTTCAGAAAGAAAAGATGCTACCACTTGGTTTTCCTGAAAGCTTCTTTGTTGAAGGGAAACTGCAAAATAATGTCAGCTTTTCTCGTAAAAATGTTCTTCGAGGCCTCCATGCCGAACCTTGGGACAAGTATATCTCAGTAGCAGACAATGGAAAAGTTCTGGGTTCTTGGGTTGACCTACGTGAAGGTGGGACTTTTGGAAATGTTTATCAGACAATTATTGATGCAAGTAAGGGAATCTTTGTCCCTCGTGGCGTAGCCAATGGTTTCCAAGTACTCTCGGATACAGTTTCTTATAGCTATCTGGTCAATGACTACTGGGCACTTGAACTCAAGCCTAAATATGCCTTTGTCAACTATGCAGACCCAGCCTTGGGAATTGAGTGGGATAATCTAGCAGAAGCAGAAGTTTCAGAAGCAGACAAACATCATCCCCTACTTAAGGATGTCAAACCACTAAGAAAAGAAGATTTGTAAAAAAGTTAAGGAATAAAAATGACTGAATACAAAAATATCATCGTGACGGGTGGAGCAGGATTTATCGGTTCTAACTTTGTTCATTATGTTTATAATAACTTTCCAGATGTTCATGTGACAGTACTGGACAAGCTGACTTATGCGGGGAATCGTGCCAATATTGAAGAAATTTTAGGCGACCGAGTTGAGTTGGTTGTTGGAGATATTGCTGATGCAGCCTTGGTCGATAAGCTGGCAGCTGAGGTGGATGCTATTGTTCACTATGCGGCTGAAAGTCACAATGACAACTCACTTAATGACCCGAGTCCATTCATCCACACCAACTTCATCGGAACTTATACACTTTTGGAAGCGGCTCGTAAATACGACCTTCGTTTTCACCATGTTTCAACTGACGAAGTCTATGGGGACCTGCCTCTACGTGAAGATTTGCCAGGTCATGGGGAAGGCCCAGGTGAGAAGTTTACAGCTGAAACCAAGTACAATCCCAGCTCTCCTTATTCATCAACTAAAGCAGCTTCAGATATGATTGTCAAAGCTTGGGTGCGCTCATTTGGTGTCAAAGCGACTATTTCTAACTGTTCAAATAACTATGGTCCTTACCAGCACATCGAGAAGTTCATCCCGCGCCAAATCACCAATATCTTGAGCGGTATCAAGCCAAAACTCTATGGTGAAGGTAAGAATGTCCGTGACTGGATCCATACCAATGACCATTCTTCAGGTGTTTGGACGATTCTGACCAAAGGTCAAATTGGTGAAACTTACTTGATTGGTGCGGATGGTGAGAAGAATAATAAGGAAGTGCTGGAACTCATCCTCAAGGAAATGGGACAGCCAGCTGATGCTTATGACCATGTGACGGATCGAGCTGGTCACGACCTTCGCTATGCTATTGATGCTAGCAAGCTCCGTGATGAACTAGGGTGGGAGCCAGAGTTTACCAAATTTGAAGCAGGTCTCAAAGAGACCATTAAGTGGTACACAGACAACCAAGAATGGTGGAAATCTGAAAAAGAAGCGGTAGAGGCTAACTATGCTAAAACGCAACAAGTGATTAAATAATCAGATACTAAAAAGCAAGAGATCTCATGGTCTCTTGCTTTTTATGTATGTCATAAACTTTTATTTTCTTACTTCTTGTTTATAAAATTCTTTAAGGGCATCTTGCCAAGTTGGAATGACGAAACCTGTCGCCTTCGCTTTGGCTAAACTCATGGTTGAGTTGAGGGGGCGTTTAGCCTTGGCAGGAAACTTGCTGGAGTCTACTGGAATCACTTCAACATCACTGTCTTTAAGAATCTTGACAGCGAAGTCATACCAAGTGGTATCTTCAGTGGAGTCATTTGATAAGTGGTAGTAGCCAAATGCTTTTTGATTTTCAGTCAAGTAGGTCATGAACTCAGCCAAGGTACGTGTCCAAGTTGGACGACCGTGTTGGTCGTTGACAACAGTGAGAGTTTTATGGGTTTTAGCAAGATTTTGCATGGTAAAGACAAAGTTTTTGCCATAATTTCCAAAGACCCAAGCAGTACGGATGATATAATGTTGTGACGTAAGGCTTTCAACAAGTTCTTCACCCATTCTCTTGGTACGTCCGTACTCTGTTTGCGGATCAGGTAGGTCATCGACTTCCCATTCTTGTCCGACGGGTTTCTTCCCATCAAAGACGTAGTCTGTTGAGATATAGACCAGAGTAGCTCCGTATTTCTCAGAGGCCTTGGCTACATTTTCAGTTCCAGTTACGTTGATGGCAAAATCCAGTTCTTTTCCCTCATCTTCTGCCGCATCAACAGCAGTATAAGCTGCACAATGATAGACCAGAGTTGGATTAACCTCGGCAAAGACTTTCTCAACCATTTCAGCATTGGTGATATCCATTTCGGCCACATCCACGGCAACATAGTCCACATTTCGTTCATCTAGTAAATAACGTAGTTCAGTACCGAGTTGACCATTTGCACCTGTAATTAATATCATTGTCTTCTCCTTAACTTTTCTTCTATCTAATCATAGCAAAAAAATGATAAAAAATCTGATTTTCGGTCCTTGTTTTGCTGGTTTAAGATATAAAAATATAGTATTAGAGAATCATAATTTTATGATAGAAAACTTATTTTTCAGAATTTACCAAATTAATTCAAAAATTCTGAAAATTATATTGACATGTTTCTGAAAAGGGACTATAATGGGGTGAAAGTTTTAAAGGAGAAAACAATGAAAAGTTCAAAACTACTTGCCCTTGCGGGTGTGACGTTATTGGCAGCAGCGACTCTTGCGGCCTGCTCTGGATCAAGTTCAAATGCTAAAGGTGAGAAAACATTCTCATACATTTACGAAACGGATCCTGATAACCTAAACTATTTGACAACTGGTAAGGCAGCTACAGCAAATATTACGAGCAACGTTATCGATGGCTTGCTTGAAAATGACCGCTACGGTAACTTTGTACCATCTATGGCTGAGAATTGGTCTGTATCTAAGGATGGCTTGACTTACACGTATACACTCCGAAAGGATGCAAAGTGGTATACATCTGAAGGTGAGGAGTATGCAGAAGTTAAAGCTCAAGACTTTGTAACTGGTCTTAAGTATGCTGCTGATAAGAAATCAGATGGTCTTTACCTGGTTCAGGAATCTATCAAGGGATTGGATGCCTATGTCAAAGGAGAAATTACAGATTTTTCTCAAGTAGGAATCAAAGCTCTTGATGATTATACTGTTCAATACACATTGAACAAGCCAGAGAGTTTCTGGAATTCTAAGACAACAATGGGTGTTCTGGCTCCTGTTAATGAAGAATTTTTGAACTCTAAAGGGGATGACTTTGCTAAAGGTACGGACCCAAGCAGTATTCTCTATAATGGACCATTCTTACTCAAATCAATCGTAGCCAAATCATCAGTCGAGTTCGAAAAAAATCCAAACTATTGGGATAAAGACAATGTCCATCTTGATAAAGTGAAATTATCCTTCTGGGATGGTCAAGATACTAATAAGCCAACTGAAGCTTTCAAAGACGGTAGCTTTACAATGGCTCGCCTCTTCCCAACAAGTGCTAGTTACTCAGAGACTGAAAAAGCATTCAAAGACAATATCGTTTATACCCAACAAGATTCTACTACTTATTTAGTAGGCACAAATATCGATCGCCAGTCTTATAAGTACACTTCTAAGACAACAGATGAGGAAAAAGCATCAACCAAGAAGGCCCTTTTGAATAAGGACTTCCGTCAAGCTATTGCATTTGGTTTTGACAGAACAGCCTACGCTTCTCAAGTAAATGGTGCAAGCGGGGCTACTAAACTGCTTCGTAACTTGTTTGTTCCCCCTACATTTGTACAGGCAGATGGGAAAAACTTTGGGGAATTAGTTAAAGAAAAATTGGTGACCTATGGAGACGAGTGGAGCAAGGTAAACTTGGATGATGCCCAAGATGGACTCTACAATCCCGACAAAGCCAAAGCAGAATTCGCTAAAGCTAAGGCAGCCCTTCAAGCGGAAGGTGTGAAATTCCCAATCCACTTGGATATGCCTGTAGATCAAACCAATACAACAAAAGTTCAACGTGTTCAATCTTTTAAACAGTCAGTTGAAGAAAATCTAGGATCAGATAATGTGGTTATCGACATCCAACAGCTCCAAAAAGATGATGTTCAAAACATTACCTACTTCGCTGAAACTGCGGCTGGAGAAGACTGGGATATCTCAGATAACGTGGGTTGGTCTCCAGACTATATCGATCCATCTACTTATCTTGATATTATCAAGCCTTCTGTAGGAGAAAATACGAAAACATATCTAGGATTTGATTCTGGGACAAACAACGCTGCCGCTAAGCAAGTTGGTTTAGAAGATTACGAAAAAATGGTTGTGGAAGCTGGTGAAGAAACCACTGATGTTTCAAAACGTTATGAGAAATATGCTGCTGCCCAAGCTTGGTTGACAGACAGTGCCTTGCTCATTCCAACAACTTCTCAAACTGGTCGTCCAATGTTGTCTAAGATGGTGCCATTTACACTTCCATTTGCTTACTCTGGTAACAAGGGTATGAGTGAAGCCCTTTTGTACAAATATCTAGAAGTACAAGATAAGGCAGTGACAACAGAAGAATACCAAAAAGCTCAAGAAAAATGGTTGAAAGAAAAAGAAGAGTCAAATAAAAAGGCCCAAGAAGAACTCGCAAACCATGTGAAATAACTTTAAAAAAGTAAAGGATTTAGCCATCGGCATGATGGTTAAGTCTTTTTTTATCTTGGTATAAGTCCCTGAATGATTAGAGATAGGATTTTTCAGAAAAGAGAAAATTTTAGTGAATTTTACCTATTTCCTATTGCTTTCTGCCTTTTTATTTGTTATATTAAAAGTACAATTAATTTTTATTTATAACAGTTGAGCAGAGCACTTTCAGAGAAAGGAGTATTTTTTAAAAAAGAAATGTAAACGCTTACTGGAAAATGAAAGGATTTAGGAGTTCATGGATAAACGATTTTTTGAAAAACGCTGTAAGTTCAGTATTCGTAAGTTTACGCTTGGAGTAGCTTCGGTGATGATTGGAGCGACTTTCTTCGCAGCTAGCCCAGTATTGGCTGATCAAGCAACAGTTGGTTCTACAACTAATTTGCCAAGTGAATTAGCTGATTTGGATAAGAAGGCTAGTGATGAGGGGCATGATTTTGACAAGGAAGCTGCCGCTCAAAATCCTGGTTCAGCTGAGACTACAGAAGGTCCACAAACAGAAGAAGAGTTGTTGGCTCAAGAAAAAGAAAAGTCTGAAAAGTCAAGCAATCTGCCAAAAGAATTAGAAGATAAGTTGGAGAAAGCCGAAGACAATGGGCGCGAAGTTGACAAGGATCAATTGGCCCAAGATACAGGGAAGCTCGTCCCAGAAGATGTGGCTAAGACTACCAATGGGGAATTAAACTATGGCGCGACTGTTAAGATTAAGACGCCATCAGGAGAAGGTAGCGGTATTGTCGTTGCAAAAGACCTTGTCTTGACGGTTTCTCATAACTTTATCAAGGACAGCCAAGACGGCAATATCCGTAAGGTTGTGGATAATGACCAAGGGGATGGAGATATCTATAGCATCTCTTATCCAGGATTGCCAGATGTCAAGTTTAGTAAGAAAGATATTATTCATTGGGATCGTGAAGGCTATCTGAAAGGCTTCAAAAATGATTTGGCCCTAGTGAGATTGCGTACAGTTCTAGAAAATACGCCTGTTGAAGTAACTAAAAAGCCAGTTGTTAAGAAAATTGGAGATAAACTCCATGTCTTTGGTTATCCAGAAGGGAAATTGAATCCGATTATCAATACTACAGTTGATTTTGCGGAACCATACGGAGAAGGTGTCCAAGGGATTGGTTACCAAGGAGGAAAACCGGGCGCTAGTGGTGGCGGTATCTTTGATACAGAAGGAAAATTGGTCGGTGTGCACCAAAATGGTGTAGTTGGAAAACGGAGCGGCGGTATTCTCTTCTCACCAGCTCAACTAAAATGGATCCAAGACCACATACAGGGAATTTCAAGTGTGAAACCAGCAGACTTGGAAGAGAAAGAAAAACCCGCTGAAGAAAAACCAAAAGAGGATAAACCTGCAACTGCTAAACCTGAAATACCTAAGACAGTAACTCCTGAATGGCAAACAGTAGCGAATAAAGAGCAACAAGGAACAGTCACTATTCGTGAAGAAAAGGGTGTTCGCTACAATCAATTGTCTTCAACGGCCCAAAATGACAATGACGGCAAACCAGCCTTGTTTGAAAAACAAGGATTGACAGTTGACGCTAATGGAAATGCGACGGTTGATTTAACCTTCAAAGATGATTCTGAAAAGGGCAAATCACGCTTTGGTGTCTTCTTGAAATTTAAAGATACCAAGAACAATGTTTTTGTTGGATATGACCAAGGTGGCTGGTTCTGGGAATACAAAACTCCAGGTAATAGCACATGGTATAAAGGCAACCGTGTGGCAGCACCAGAACCAGGTTCTGTAAATCGTCTTTCTATCACTCTCAAGTCAGATGGACAACTCAATGCCAGCAACAATGATGTAAATCTCTTTGACACAGTGACCCTACCTGGGGCGGTCAATGAGAATCTTAAAAATGAGAAGAAGATCCTTCTCAAGGCAGGAACTTATAGCAATGACCGTACGGTTGTCAGCGTTAAAACAGACAATCAAGAAGGTGTAAAAGCGGATGATACTCCTGCCCAGAAAGAAACAGGTCCAGCCGTTGATGATAGCAAGGTGACTTATGATACGATCCAGTCTAAGGTCCTCAAGGCAGTGATTGACCAAGCCTTTCCTCGTGTGAAAGAATACACCTTGAATGGCCATACTTTGCCAGGACAAGTTCAACAACTTAAGAAAATCTTGGTAAACAATCGCGAAATTACACCTGAAGTCACTTATAAGAAGATCAATGATACTACCGCAGAGTACTTGATGAAACTTCGCGACGAGAAGAATTTCATCAATGCAGATATGACAGTACGCTTGCAAGTTGTGGACAATCAGTTGCATTTTGATGTGACCAAGATTGTCAACCACAATCAAGTTACTCCAGGTCAGAAGATTGATGATGAAAGAAAACTTCTCTCCTCTATCAATTTCTTAGGAAACTCACTTGTGTCAGTTTCAAGCGACCAAACTGGAGCTAAGTTTGACGGGGCAACCATGTCAAACAACACTCATATCAGTGGAGATGAACATATTGCTGTAACCAATCCAATGAAAGATTTGGCTAAGGGCTATATGTATGGTTTTGTTTCTACAGATAAGCTTGCTGCAGGTGTTTGGAGTAACTCTCAAAACAGCTACGGTGGTGGTTCGAATGACTGGACTCGTTTGACAGCATTCAAACAAACTGTTGGAAATACAAACTATGTGGGAATCCAAAGTTCTGAATGGCAATGGGAAAAAGCTTATAAGGGCATTGTTTTCCCAGAGTACACCAAAGAACTTCCAAGTGCCAAGGTTGTTATCACCGAAGATGCCAATGCTGACAACAAAGTCGACTGGCAAGATGGTGCCATTGCTTATCGTAGCATCATGAACAACCCTCAAGGTTGGGAAAAAGTTAAGGATATCACTGCTTATCGTATCGCGATGAACTTTGGTTCACAAGCCCAAAACCCATTCCTCATGACCTTGGATGGTATCAAGAAGATCAATCTCCACACAGATGGTCTTGGACAGGGGGTTCTCCTTAAAGGTTATGGTAGTGAAGGTCACGACTCTGGTCACTTGAACTATGCTGATATTGGTAAACGTATTGGTGGTGTTGAAGACTTCAAGGCCTTGATCGAAAAAGCGAAGAAATATGGAGCATATCTAGGTATCCACGTGAACGCTTCTGAGACTTATCCTGAATCTAAATACTTTAACGAAAATATTCTTCGTAAGAATCCAGATGGCAGCTACAGCTACGGCTGGAACTGGCTAGACCAAGGTATCAACATTGATGCTGCTTATGACCTAGCACATGGACGCTTGGCTCGCTGGGAAGACTTGAAGAAAAAACTTGGTGATGGTCTCGACTTTATCTATGTGGACGTATGGGGCAATGGTCAATCAGGTGATAACGGTGCCTGGGCTACCCACGTTCTTGCTAAAGAAATCAACAAACAAGGCTGGCGTTTTGCGATTGAGTGGGGGCATGGTGGTGAATACGACTCTACCTTCCAACACTGGGCAGCTGACTTGACCTATGGTGGCTACACTAATAAAGGTATCAACAGTGCTATCACCCGCTTTATCCGCAACCACCAAAAAGATTCTTGGGTTGGGGACTACAGAAGTTACGGTGGTGCAGCCAACTACCCACTTCTAGGTGGCTACAGCATGAAAGACTTTGAAGGCTGGCAAGGAAGAAGCGACTACAATGGCTATGTAACCAACTTATTTGCCCATGATGTCATGACTAAGTACTTCCAACACTTCACTGTAAGTAAATGGGAAAATGGTACACCAGTTACCATGTCTGATAACGGTAGCACCTATAAATGGACTCCAGAAATGAAGGTTGAGCTAGTTGATGCAGCAGGTAACAAGGTTGTTGTGACTCGTAAGTCAAATGATGTCAATAGCCCGCAGTACCGCGAACGTACAGTAACGCTTAACGGACGTGTCATCCAAGATGGTTCAGCTTACTTGACTCCTTGGAACTGGGATGCAAATGGTAAGAAACTTCCTACTGATAAGGAAAAGATGTACTACTTTAATACGCAGGCCGGTGCAACAACTTGGACCCTTCCAAGCGATTGGGCAAATAGCAAGGTTTACCTTTACAAGCTAACTGACCAAGGTAAGACAGAAGAGCAAGAACTAACTGTAAAAGATGGCAAGATTACCCTAGACCTTCTAGCAAATCAACCATACGTTCTCTACCGTTCAAAACAAACCAATCCTGAAATGTCATGGAGCGAAGGCATGCACATCTATGACCAAGGATTTAACAGTGGAACCTTGAAACACTGGACCATTTCAGGTGATGCTTCCAAGGCAGAAATTGTCAAATCACAGGGTGCAAATGAAATGCTTCGTATCCAAGGCAATAAGAGCAAGGTCAGTCTTACTCAGAAACTGACTGGCTTGAAACCAAATACCAAGTATGCTGTTTATGTCGGTGTTGATAACCGTAGTAATGCTAAGGCAAGTATCACAGTGAATACTGGCGAAAAAGAAGTGACTACTTACACCAATAAGTCACTCGCTCTCAACTATATCAAAGCTTATGCTCATAACAATCGTCGTGAAAATGCTACAGTTGATGATACAAGTTACTTCCAAAACATGTACGCCTTCTTTACAACTGGATCGGACGTATCAAATGTTACTCTTACATTGAGTCGTGAAGCTGGTGATGAAGCAACATACTTTGATGAAATCCGTACCTTTGAAAACAATTCAAGCATGTACGGAGACAAGCATGATACAGGTAAAGGAACATTTAAACAAGACTTTGAAAATGTAGCTCAAGGTATCTTCCCATTTGTAGTAGGTGGTGTTGAAGGTGTCGAAGACAACCGCACTCACTTGTCTGAAAAACACGATCCATATACACAGCGTGGTTGGAATGGTAAGAAAGTCGATGATGTTATCGAAGGAAATTGGTCATTGAAGACAAATGGACTAGTGAGCCGTCGTAACTTGGTTTACCAAACAATCCCTCAAAACTTCCGTTTTGAAGCTGGTAAGACTTATCGTGTAACCTTTGAATACGAAGCAGGCTCTGACAATACCTATGCCTTTGTAGTTGGTAAGGGAGAATTCCAGTCAGGTCGTCGTGGTACTCAAGCAAGCAACTTGGAAATGCATGAATTGCCAAATACTTGGACAGATTCTAAGAAAGCCAAGAAGGCAACCTTCCTCGTGACAGGTGCAGAAACAGGCGATACTTGGGTAGGTATCTACTCAACTGGAAATGCAAGCAATACTCATGGAGATACTGGCGGAAATGCCAACTTCCGTGGTTATAACGATTTCATGATGGACAATCTTCACATCGAGGAAATTACCCTAACAGGTAAGATGTTGACAGAAAATGCTCTGAAGAACTACTTGCCAACTGTAGCCATGACTAACTACACGAAAGAGTCTATGGATGCTTTGAAGGAGGCGGTCTTTAACCTCAGTCAGGCAGATGATGACATTAGCGTGGAAGAAGCGCGTGCAGAGATTGCCAAGATTGAAGCTTTGAAGAATGCTTTGGTTCAGAAGAAGACAGCCTTGGTAGCAGAAGACTTTGAAAGTTTGGATGCGCCAGCTCAACCAGGTGAAGGTCTAGAGAATGCCTTTGATGGAAATGTGTCTAGTCTATGGCATACATCTTGGAATGGTGGAGATGTAGGCAAGCCTGCAACCATGGTCTTGAAAGAACCAACTGAAATCACAGGACTTCGTTATGTTCCACGTGGCTCAGGATCGAATGGTAACTTGCGTGATGTAAAACTGGTTGTGACAGATGAGTCTGGTAAGGAACATACTTTCACTGTAACTGATTGGCCAGATAACAACAAGCCAAAAGACATTGACTTTGGCAAGACAATCAAGGCTAAGAAAATTGTCCTTACAGGTACCAAGACTTACGGAGATGGTGGCGATAAATACCAATCTGCAGCGGAACTCATCTTTACCCGTCCACAGGTAGCAGAAACACCACTTGACATGTCTGGTTATGAAGCAGCTTTGGCTAAGGCGCAGAAATTAACAGACAAAGACAATCAAGAGGAAGTAGCTAGCGTTCAGGCAAGCATGAAATATGCGACGGATAACCATCTCTTGACGGAAAGAATGGTGGCCTACTTCGCAGACTATCTCAACCAATTAAAAGATTCTGCTACGAAACCAGATGCTCCAACAAGTAGCAAGGGTGAGGAGCAACCTCCAGTTCTTGAAGTTCCTGAATATACAGGTCCTTACGGAACAGCTGGAGAAGAAGCGGCTGTTCATGACCTACCTGAGTTTAAGGGCGGAGTCAATGCAGCAGAAGCAGTTGTACATGAAGTCCCTGAGTTCAAGGGCGGCGTCAATGCAGTTCAAGCTTTGGTTCACGAATTACCAGAATACAAAGGTGGAGCCAATGCGGTCCTAGCGGCTGCAAATGAAGTCCCTGAGTTTAAGGGTGGCGTCAATGCGGTCCAAGCCTTGGTAAACGAGAAACCAGCCTACACAGGTGTATTGGCTACAGCTGGAGATCAAGCAGCTCCAACTGTTGAAAAACCTGAGTACCCGCTCACTCCAAGTCCAGTAGCTGATACCAAAACTCCGGGAGCTAAAGATGAAGAAAAACTACCTGCTACAGGGGAGCACAGCTCAGAAGTAGCCCTCTTCTTGGCAAGTGTGAGTATCGCTTTATCTGCTGCTGTTCTTACGACAAAACGAAAAGAAGACTAAACAGATTTGGTTTTAGAAGTCCAAAAGATCTCGAATCAAATAGGATCAAACAGCCGGAGAGGACCTCTAGGTTCTCTCCTTTTTTCAAAGGAGAAATGATACCGCTTACTCATGTATGCGGATGAAAGGAATAGGAGAAAGATGGATAGACATTTTTTTGAGAAACGCTGTCACTTTAGTATAAGAAAATTTGCAATCGGTGCAGCCTCCGTTATGATTGGTGCTAGTATCTTTGGAGCCAATATGGTTCAGGCAGCAGAAACAGCAGCGCCTTCAGAAACAGAGGGAAGCATCACCCATGTTGAAGCACTGGATAAGTTACCCGATGATTTAGCCAATGCGCTTAAAAAGGCGGATGCAGAAGCTGCAACAGAAGCAAGTCATGAAGAAACTCCAGCGACTGACGAAGGAAGCAATCCTACATCAAGTGAAGAGGCAAAACCAGAGACAAGTCCTACAAGTCCCAAGCTAGCAGAAACGCCGAAACCGGTTGAAACACCAAAGGCAGACAATAAACCAGCTGAAACTGCTACGCCAGCAGCAAAACCAGCTGAAAAGCAAATTGAAGATAGAGAAGATGTCAACCATCTCGAAGGTGCTACTGCTCAGGTGAGCAACCATGAGACTGGTACCAACTTTACTGCGGATAAAGCTATCGATGGAGATGACAATACTCGTTGGGCTACAGACAAAGATGTACCAAAACCAACTTTTGAACTAACTCTGCCAAAGACTACCTTGATCAAGCATGTGGAAATTGACTGGGATCGTCGTCTTCGTAATGGGCAAAATGATCCAAATATCAAATCTTGGAGTCTCTACTACGCAGGTCAAGAAGACGTGGGCGCTAATGGAGAAAAACAATGGAAACTCGCTCATACCAAAACTGGAGATCCTGTTTTAGATGAGAAAGTAGATCTAGCTGAAAGTATTCAAGCTAAGTATCTTAAGTTAGAAATTAACGACTATCAAGCGGGTACAATGAACTGGAGAAACGTTGGAATCCAAGAAATTCGAGCTTATTCAAACGTTCCGGACCATAGTAAGGTAACGGATATCCGCCAAGTAACCGAACTAACAGTAGCAGAAGATGGACAGTCTCTTGTCTTACCAACTTTACCAGGGAAAGTTAGCCTTATCGGAAGCAACAAGCAAGGTGTGATTGACCTTCAAAATCACATCCATAAACCTCTGACAGATCAACGTGTCAAGATCATGGTCCAGCAAATCAAAGACAGTCATACTTTCACTAAGGAATTTGAAGTAGTCATCAAGGGGCTACATCAGGACGAAGGTGTGGGTGTGAAACCAAAAGTAGCACCAGCTGTTCAACAATGGTATGGGAAAGAAGGCCAATCTTCTATCACTTCAGATACAGTTCTTGCGACAGGAGATTCAGGCTTTGATCAGGCTGCAACCTTCTATCAGTCAGACCTTGCCAGCCGTGGATTGGAACTAGCAACAGGTGACAAGCAGGCTCAAAAACGAATCGAATTTAAAAAAGTTGAAAACAAGGGTTATGGTAAAGAAGGGTACGGTATCACTATCCAAAATGATGTGATTACCATTGAAGCTGCCACAAACACAGGAGCCTTCTACGCAACTCGTACTCTTCTTCAAATGGGAGAAACAGACCTACAAAATGGCGAAATTCGAGATTTCCCAAGTTTCAGCCACCGTGGCTTTATGCTAGATACAGGTCGTAAATTTATCCCTTACGACACTCTTGTAGACATCATGCTCAACATGGCTTACTACAAGATGAATGACTTGCAGTTGCACCTTAATGATAACTATATCTTCCTCAAGGAACATTTGGCAGGTAAGAATCTTTCTAAAGAAGAAGAACTCAAGTATGTCCTTGAACATGCCAAGACTGGTTTCCGTGTGGAGACAGACATTGTCGGTAAGAATGGTCAAAAATTGACATCAGATGAGCATTATACCAAGGAAGAAATGCAAAATCTGATTAAACTTGCCAAGGCCTTGCATATCAACCTAGTGCCAGAAATTGACACACCAGGTCACGCCTTGTCCTTTGTCAAAGTCCGCCCAGACCTCATGTATCAAGGTAGTTTGAGTGATTATGCTGGCAAACACAATGTTGAACGTGTTGCCATGCTGGACCTAGATAATAAATACGATGAAACGCTAGCTTTTGTCAAATCAGTTTATGACAAACTCCTCGATGGTCCAGATGCACCGCTTCATGGCGTGTCCACTGTTCATATCGGAACGGATGAATACTATGGCAGCAGAGAAAGCTATCGTCGCTATGTCAATGACCTTATCAAATACATTAAAGGAAAAGGTTATACCCCTCGTATCTGGGGATCGCTCAGTGCGAAACGAGGTAAAACAGCGGTTGATTGGAACGGAGTAGAAGTTGATATCTGGAGTATTAGCTGGCAACGACCAAATGAAGCCATTGCTCAGGGAGCTAAGATTATCAACATCACAGATGTACCGACCTATAGTGTGCCAAGTGGAAGCAATAGTCAAGCAGCCTACGGGGACTATGCTAACTACGAACGCCAATACAATAGCTGGACACCGAATGATTTCCAAACAGGTGGAGGTCCGCTTCTAGCAGCTTCTCATCCAAGTATCCTTGGTGGTGGGCACGCAGTTTGGAATGACAATATCGACCTTCATGAGACAGGCTTGACCTCTTATGATATCTTTAAACGCTTCTTCAAGAGCATGCAAACTACTGCGGAGCGGACTTGGGGATCTGACCGTGCAGCTGCGACCTTTGCAGAACGCACCCTACCAACTAGCCCTTATGCACCACAGTCAAATCCTGATAAAGAGATTGATCAAAGCGACTTGTTTACCATCAATTCTGAAACAGTCAAGAACTATGCAAGTAAGAAAGTGAAGGCAAGCGAACAGGGATTGGCTTTTGAGAAAGATAGCAGTATCGAAGGCTTGGCTGGTGATGTTGGTCCAAGTCACGTCTTGAAGTTTGATGTGACTGTCACTGGAGACGGGGAACAAACCTTCTCAACAAGTGGGGACAACCGTATCTATCTAGCTGATAAAGACGGCTATCTTGCTTACCAATTTGAACAGTTCCATATTCAATTCAATAAAAAACTTGAAAAGAACAAACGTTATCAAATCTCCATCGTGACCAAACCACAATCTACAGAAGTCTATGTGGATGGTGAAAAGATTGAACGTATTGCAAATCCAGCTCACCCTCGCTTTGCCCACAATAGCTTGGTATTACCGCTTGAAAGCATCGGTGGTTTCAAAGGAATCTTGCATAGCGCAGAGTTGTCAGACAAACCATTTGTAAATCCTCGCTTGATTTCAAATGATAAGATTACAGCAACCGCAAGCAGTCAGCAACTTCCAGGAAACGCGACTGAAGGCGCTGTTGAAAAGGCCTTTGACAATGATCCAAATACCTTCTGGCATACTAAATGGACTGGTGACACTGCGCCATACACCCTTACTATGACCTTGAAAGAAGCAGAAAAAGTCAATGGCTTGACCTATCTCCCACGCCCAGGTGGTGGAAATGGTGTTGTGACACGCTACGAAATCTACGCACAAAAAGATGGCAAAATGGTCAAGGTTTCAGAAGGAAACTGGGACAACAACGCCCAAGAAAAAACAGTCAACTTTGCGGCGGTGCATACCAACAAGATTGAGTTGAAAGTATTGGAAGGCGTTGGTGGTTTTGCAAGTGCAGCTGAAGTTCATCTATTGAAACCTGTCAAAGAAGAGCAAGAAACGCCTGCACCAAGTCAACCAGAAAAACCAACTACACCAGAAAAACCAAAAGTAGAGAAAACAGGTGATGGAACAGTTGAATTGGCAGATCAATTCACTGCAAGTAAACCAGCTAGCGAAGACAGCATTGCAGCTGCTAGCAAGAGCGCAGACTATCTCAAGAAAGAGTACAAGGTCTTCCCAACTCCACAAAAAGTGACTTATGGAGAAGGAGCCACAGCCCTTCGTAAGCAAGTCAATCTGGTCATGGGCGATCAACTCGATATCTATACTCGCAATCGCTTGAAGAGTGTCTTGCAGGACAATCAAGTATCTTATACAACTGGTAAGGCGGCAATCGCTGGCGCAACCAATATCTATCTTGGAGTGCATGGACAAGGTTCACAAGCAGAGCAAAACTTGTCCAATGTTTCAGCAGGCCTCTTTGACAAGATTGACGCCTATGTCTTGAGCATCAAGGATAATTCGATTTCCATCGTCGGAAAAGACACAGATGCGGTCTTCTATGGTTTGACAACCTTGAAACACATGCTCAAGGAAAGCCAAGTGCCAGTCCTTCGCAATGTGACAGTAGAAGATTACGCAGAGCTCAAGAACCGTGGTTTCATCGAAGGATACTATGGAAACCCATGGTCGAATGCCGATCGTGCAGAACTCATGCGTTTTGGTGGCGATTTGAAATTGAACCAATACTTCTTTGCACCAAAAGACGATCCATACCACAACAAGAAATGGCGTGAACTCTATCCAGAAGAAAAACTAGCTGAAATCCGTGAACTAGCTCGCGTCGGAAATCAAAGTAAAACACGCTATGTCTGGACTATCCATCCATTCATGAACAACCGCATCCGCTTTGGCAATGAAGCACATTACCAAGAAGATTTAGCAACCATCAAGGCCAAATTTACCCAGTTGATGAAAGTGGGTGTCCGTGAATTTGGTATCCTTGCAGATGATGCTCCAAGCCCAGTCGGTGGCTACAATAGCTACAACCGCTTGATGCAAGATATGACCAAGTGGTTGACTGAAATGCAGGGAACTTACAGCGGTCTTCGTAAAGAAATGATCTTTGTTCCTGGCCAGTATTGGGGTAATGGACGTGAGGATGAGTTGAAATCCCTCAATGAAAATCTCCCAAGATCAACAACCATGACCTTGACGGGTGGTAAGATTTGGGGTGAAGCCTCTGAAAGCTTCCTTTCAACTCTCAAGAACAATCTATCCGCAGGTGGCAAGACCTATCGCCCAGTTTCACTTTGGATTAACTGGCCGGTAACAGACAACTCTAAACAACACTTGATTCTAGGTGGTGGTGAGAAATTCCTTCATCCAAATGTGGATCCAAGCTTGCTATCTGGTATCATGTTGAACCCAATGCAACAGTCAGAGCCATCTAAGATTGCCCTCTTTTCAGGAGCTCAATACTCATGGAAACAGTGGAAATCAGAAGAAGAAGCTAAGAAAATCAATGACATTGCCTTCAACTTTGTAGAAAATGGTCATTTTGGAGATAGCAAGGTATCAGCAGCCTTCCGCGAACTTGGTAAGCACATGATCAACCAAAACATGGATAATCGTGTCGTCAAACTGGAAGAATCTGTAGATTTGGCTCCAAAATTAACAGACTTCATGACCAAGCTCAAAGCAGGTCAGGATGTGACTGCCGAACGTGCAGCCTTGCGTGCAGAATTTGCCAAGATTAAAGAAGCAGCCGAACTTTATAAAGCATCAGGCGACCAAAAGATGGTTGCCCAAATCCACTATTGGTTGGATAATGCAATTGATCAAATGAATGCTCTCGATGCCTTCCTTACAGGAACTGAAGCCATGGCTACAAACGATGCAGCCAAACTTTGGGATAGCTACTATAAAGGTTTGAAATTCTACGAACAGTCTCAAACTCACACCTTCCATTATGTAGACCATATGGAAAAGGCTGAATTGGGTGTTCAACACATTCGTCCATTTATCCTATCCCTGAAAGAAGTTCTAGCTTCTGAAGTTCAAAAAGTCTTGCACCCAGACCAAATCATCAGCACCTTTATCACCAATCGAACAGGTGTAGAAGGTGGTTTGGCAGAAGTAACGGATGGCGACTTGGCAACCCATGCGATTATTAAATCACCAAATAGCATCAAGACAGGTGATTATATTGGTATGAAGTTCAACAAGCCGGTATCAATCCAAACCTTGACCTTTGCAATGGGAACGCAGGCAAATCCACGTGATACCTTTAGTAAGGCAGAAGTGCAGTATCAAGATGAAAATGATAACTGGGTAACCTTGAAAGAGCCAAGCTATGTCGGAAATGAATCCCTTCTTAAGTTTGAAAATCTCAATATCAAGGCCAAGGCAGTTCGCATGATTGCGACAGCAGACCGCGAGAACACTTGGTTTGCAGTTCAGGAAATTGCAGTCAACCGTCCAGTTGAAAAAGCTCGTAGCCAACAAGCAACGACAGTTAGTCTAAGCTCAAACTTAGTTTACAAACTAAATACCTCAGCTCGTCAAATCACTGATGGCAAGGACAATACAGAAGCCATGATGGCAAACGCTGATGGTAGCAATACCACTCCAGTAGATGCCTGGGCGCAACTTGACCTCGGCGAAGTCAAGTCAGTCACTAAAGTTCGCCTTCGTCAAGGAACAGGTGATAAACTTGTAGCAGGTGTGCTTGAGTATTCTACAGACGGTACTACTTGGCAGGAACTTGATCGCTTGGCAGGTGAGCAAACCAAGGAAGTGACTAGAGCAATCAATGCTCGTTATATCCGAGTACGCAATACTAAGGCACTCGACCTCTGGTGGCGTATCCAAGACTTCTCTGTTGAGACACGCTCTGGAAACAGTGAGTTAACGGACACAAACGTCGATGCCTTGAAGGAAACGCCGGTAGTGGATAGCTTGGGCAGTTATGAACTTCAAATTCCAGCTGGAACTAAACTTCCTGCAAATAGCTATCTAGGTATGAAACTTGACCGTATCCATCAGGTCAAGAGCATCCAGCTCCAAGGCCAAGCCAACCCAGCTCTTAGCCTTGAGTACTCTGCAAATGCTCAAGAATGGATGCCAGCTAGCCAGTTGACTGATAGATCTGCAGCAAGCCACTTAGTACGTTATGTGCGTCTGGTCAATAAAACAGATCAGGAACAAGCTGTGACAGCCACTTCTCTCCTTGTGACAACCAAAGAAGTGCAACCAACCAAACTAGAATCTACAACTATGGGCATTCATCCAACATACGGAAGCAATGATGTTCGTAAGCTGAACAACCTAGAGCAACTGTTTGATGGTGTTTACAACAACTTTGTTGAGTTTTCAGACTATGCTCGTAAAGATGGTCACGTGACCTTGAAACTTGGCAGCGAACGCACTATCAAGAAGATTAGAGCTTACATCCAAGACGGAACTCAAAACTACCTTCGTGATGGTAAGATCCAAGTCAGCCAAGACGGTAAAACTTGGACAGATGTCGTGACAGTAGGAGATGGTGTGGCCAATAGCCAACACGATGATTCATTGACAGATGGTTGGACACATGATTCTAAGATGCCAGGAAATCGCTACATC
>NZ_LAYF01000050.1:0-224 GCF_001588645.1 Streptococcus oralis
ATAGGACTGGATAGTCTCTGACTTACCTGATCCGGTTGTCCCGGCAATCAGCCCGTGCGGTCCGTGAGCTTTTTCGTGCAAGTTGAGGTAGACCAGGTCTTCCTTGCCCCGCAGGCCGATAGGCACCGCCAAGCTCTTATAAGGCGCATTCTGTTGCCACTTTTGCAAGACTTGCAGGTCCGAGAAGGTCTCTGCCCCATACATCTCCATAAAGGTCACAGTAT
>NZ_LAYF01000051.1:0-292 GCF_001588645.1 Streptococcus oralis
ATGCTTGTGCTTACTGATTCAGATGCACTGATTGAAGCAGACACGCTGTTGCTCGTGCTTGTGCTTGCTGATTCAGATGCACTGATTGAAGCGGACACGCTGTTGCTCATGCTTGTGCTTGCTGATTGGCTTGCACTGATTGAGGCGGACACGCTGTTGCTCATGCTTGTGCTTGCTGATTCAGAAGCACTAATTGAAGCAGACACGCTGTTGCTCATGCTTGTGCTTACTGATTCAGATGCACTGATTGAAGCAGACACGCTGGTGCTCATGCTTGTGCTTGCTGATTCAG
>NZ_LAYF01000052.1:0-274 GCF_001588645.1 Streptococcus oralis
ACTTCTCTTTCAAGAGATAGGTCGATAGAATTTTCCACGATGACACTCATGCGGGTCAAATGACGCAAGGTCTTGTCCCAAGCCGTTTGCAGCTCAGCAAAGCTCTTCATATCTTTAAAGTGACCGAAGCTTGGTGCAAAGCGCTTGCCAGATGCTGGATCTATCCCATCGTTCATAGTAATCAGGAGTACCTTAGGGAAGTTCATGTAGCTCATACCTGTACAACGGTAGCCCCATTTACCAGGCACAGCAGTTTCCACACAGCCGATAGCAC
>NZ_LAYF01000053.1:0-317 GCF_001588645.1 Streptococcus oralis
CTGATAGCCGGCTTCTTTTAACTGTGTCAGCAATTCTGGTAGCCCCTCATAGAGGCGAACGCCCCAGATGCCTTTTTCCTTATAGAAGCTGCGATAATAGTTAATTGCTTCTGGGACTTGGCTTTCTTCAAGAACAGAAGCGAAGCTTACTTCCAGAGGCGGCCCCATAAAACTTTTGATAATACTTTCTTCAGGGCACTCTTTTCCAAGTTGTTTAAAACTGTATTCAAAGGATTTTTGGATGCCCTGTGAACTGTCAACTAAAGTTCCATCCAAATCAAAGAAGATATATTTCAAATGGCTCATTTTGTCTCCTT
>NZ_LAYF01000054.1:0-292 GCF_001588645.1 Streptococcus oralis
GTCAGTTTCAACAAGTGAATCTGCTTCAACCTCAATGAGCGCAAGCCAGTCAGTATCAGCAAGCGAGTCTGCTTCAGCGTCATTGAGCACAAGCCAGTCTGTCTCAGCAAGTGCCAGTGCTTCAGCATCAGTAAGCCTGAGCCAGTCAGTTTCAACAAGTGAATCAGCTTCAACTTCATTGAGCACCAGCCAGTCAGTCTCAGCAAGCGCAAGTGCTTCAGCGTCATTGAGCTTGAGCCAGTCAGTCTCAGTAAGTGCCAGTGCCTCAACCTCATTGAGCTTGATCCAGTCA
>NZ_LAYF01000055.1:0-338 GCF_001588645.1 Streptococcus oralis
AGGCTTGACAAGAGGTCCTTCCTCTTATGAGCGATTCCAGTCATCTCCAAAACCTCATCAATCCGAGACTTGGGAATAGCATTACTCGCCGCAATAATCCTCAAGTGGTCATAGACCTTTCGATTTGGCAGACCGCCAATGCCGTCAAAGGCTGCACATACCGTTCTGAGCGGATAGGTCATTGACTGATAGGTTTGCCCATCAAAAGTCGCAGTCCCAGACGTCGCCCGATCTAACCCCAAGAGAATCCTCAAGGTCGAACTTTTCCCTGCACCATTTGGGCCTAGAAAAGCTGTAATCCGACCACTTCTAGCTGTGAAAGAAATATCTTCTAAAAT
>NZ_LAYF01000056.1:0-246 GCF_001588645.1 Streptococcus oralis
GAGGCACTGGCACTTACTGAGACTGACTGGCTTGCGCTCAATGATGCTGAAGCAGACTCGCTTGTTGAAACTGATTGACTCAAGCTCAACGATGCTGAAGCACTTGCGCTTGTTGAGACAGACTGGCTCAAGCTCAATGACGCTGAAGCTGATTCGCTTGCTGAAACTGATTGGCTCAGGCTCAATGAAGCTGAGGCACTTGCACTTGTTGAAACGGATTGGCTCAAGCTTACTGATGCTGAAGCA
>NZ_LAYF01000057.1:0-210 GCF_001588645.1 Streptococcus oralis
GCCCTGGGTTAGTCGGGACCTAAGGAGAGGCCGAAAGGTGTATCCGATGGACAACAGGTTGAGATTCCTGTACTAGAGTATGAAGTGATGGAGGGACGCAGTAGGCTAACTCGTGCGTACGAATGGATGTACGTCTAAGCAGTGAGGCGTGGTATGAGTCAAATGCTTATACCTATAACGTTGAGCTGTGATGGGGAGCGAAGTTTAGTA
>NZ_LAYF01000058.1:0-298 GCF_001588645.1 Streptococcus oralis
GATAAGTCCGCTGGTTTACGCTCCAAGAATTCCTTCAAACCAAGGATTTCAGCTGCTTCTTGCACCCGCTTGTCAATATCTTCCTTGCTGTACTTGCGAAGTTTAAGCCCGAAAGCCATGTTGTCGTAGACTGTCATGTGTGGATAGAGGGCATAGTTCTGGAAGACCATGGCGATATCGCGGTCTTTTGGTGCCACATCATTGACCACTTTACCATCAATCGACGCTGTTCCTTCTGTGATATCCTCAAGACCCGCAATCATACGCAGCGTTGTGGATTTCCCACATCCTGACGGAC
>NZ_LAYF01000059.1:0-327 GCF_001588645.1 Streptococcus oralis
GGATAGTATTTAGCAATACCAGAGAGGATTTGGCGATCCTCACCGTCTCCCGCATCCAAGCGGAACTGGAGCAACTTGTCAGAGCCTTCAACCTTAGAAACTTCTTTGACCTCTGCAACACGGATTTCTACCTTATCAAAGTCGTCAAATTTGATCGCTTCACGATTAAGTTTAAGCTCCACTTCTTCTGGATTCCATTCTTTTTCAACCGCAGGTTTATTGCCTTCCATTTGTTCTTTGATATAGGCAATTTCTTCCTCCATATCCAGACGTGGGAAGATTGGCGTTCCTTTTTCTACAACTGTCAGACCTGCTGGGAGCTGGTCA